>JAOPZP010000327.1 GCA_025964055.1 Conexibacter sp. | reverse complement strand
GCTCCCGGCGCAGGGCGCCGAGCGAGCAGATCAGGATCGGCAGCGTGTCGAGCAGGCCGTGCGCGAGCGCGTAGCCGCGCGCGACCGCGAAGGCCGGCAACGCGACGACGTGCAGCCACAGCAGGGCGACCACCGTGCGGTGGCGCGCCTCGAACGCGGCAGCCGGCAGCGTGCCGCCGGTCGGCAGCCAATTCCGCGTCCGGCCGGTACGGCGGCCGTCCGGTGGAGCACGCACGCCTGTAACATCGGCCGCAGGCGCCTGAACTTTGGCCGTGGGCAGCGGCGACCGGCCGGCGCCCGCCTTGAGCTGGGGTTGATCGTCCGCTCTACCATTCCTGTGTGATCGACGGCCACGAGCGGCAGCCACGCGTCCTCATCGTCGAGGACGACGAAGACATCGCCCAGGTGCTGCAGCGCTCGCTGCGGCTGGAGGGCTACGAGACACGGATCGCCCCCGACGGCGAGGCCGCGCTCGGTGCTGCCAACGATTTCGTCCCGGACCTGGTCGTCCTGGACCTCGGGCTCCCGAAGCTCGACGGCATGGACGTGGCGCGCCGGCTGCGCGCGGCCGACGACGTCCCGATCCTGATGCTCACCGCTCGCGATGCGCTGGAGTCCCGCGTCGAGGGCCTCGACGCGGGCGCCGACGACTACCTCGTCAAGCCGTTCGAGCGCCAGGAGCTGCTGGCCCGCCTGCGCGCGCTGCTGCGCCGGCGGCCGCCCCGCGGCTCGGCATCGTTGGTCGTCTCCGACCTCTCGCTGAACCCCGACACGCACGAGGTGCGCCGCGGCGGGCGGATCGTCGAGCTCACGCAGCGCGAGTTCGAGCTGTTGGAGTACTTGATGCGCAACGAGCGGATCGTCGTTCCCCGCCAGCGGCTGCTGGAGGACGTCTGGGGCTACGACCCCTTCGCGACGACCAACACCATCGAGGTGTTCGTCTCCAACCTGCGGCGCAAGCTGGAGGGCGGCGGCGAGCCCCGGCTTCTGCACACGATCCGTGGCGCGGGATACGTGCTGCGCGCATGACGTCGAACGCTGCAGCCTGTGTCGGTCCACCGAGGCCGGGGGCACGTTCGATGACGTCGAACGCTGCACTCTGTGCCGGTCCACCGAGGCGGGGGCACGTTCGATGACGTCCCTGGTGCACTCGCTGTCGATCCGCTGGCGCCTGGCGCTGCTGTCGGCCGGGCTGACGTTCGTCGTGCTGTGCGGCTTCGCCGTCGTCATCGGCCAGCTGACGGCCTCGGGCATCCGCAGCGACTTCCGCAAGGAGATGACCGCGGCGGTCGCCAACCTCCGCGACCGCCTGGACTTCACGTTCGTCAACGGCCGGCCGCAGATCGCGCCGTCGCTGGTCAACACCTACGCGGCGTCCAACCGCGCGGTCATCCGCGTCGTGCTCGACAACCGCGTGGTGATCGCCGCAACGCCCGGCGCCCCGAACTTCGAGCAGCTCGGGCTGAAGGTCGGCAACACCGGCCAGGTCGCGGGCTACCGGGTCGACAAGCGCCCCACCGTCCTGAAGGTCCAGGACAAGGGCGCGATCATCACGCTGCACGCCTACGTCCAGTACGCCCGGCGGGTCGCGCCGATCGAGGCCAGCGTGCATCGCGTGCGGCTGTTCCTGCTGCTCGGGGTGCTCGCCGGCTCGGGCCTCGCGCTGCTGCTAGCCCTCGCCCTGTCGCGCCGGGCGCTGGCGCCGATCACGCGGCTGACCTCCACGGCGCGCGACATCGCGACCACGCGCGACCCCAACCGGCGCGTGCCGATCCCCGACACCGACGACGAGGTCGCCGAGCTGGCCCAGACGCTGGACGAGATGCTCCTGGCGCTCGAGTCCTCACGCGCGGAGAGCGAGGCGATGCTCGTCCGTCAGCGGCAGTTCGTCGCCGACGCCAGCCACGAGCTCCGCACGCCGCTGACCAGCGTGCTGGCCAACCTCGAGCTCCTGGCCGAGGTGCTCGACGGCGAGCGCGGCGACGCCGCCCGCTCCGCCCTGCGGTCCACCCACCGCATGCGCCGGCTGGTCGCCGACCTGCTCCTGCTGGCGCGCGCCGACGCCAAGCGCGAGGTGCCCCACGAGCCGACCGATCTGGCCCGCGTGCTGGTCGAGGCGTCCGCCGAGCTCGGGCCCGTGGCGACCGACCACGCGCTCAGCGTCGACGCGCAGCCGGCGATCGTGGACGGCGCCAAGGACGAGCTGCACCGCCTCGCGCTCAACCTGATCCAGAACGCGATGCAGCACACGCCGCCGGGCACCCACGTCCAGGCGTCGGTGCGCCGCGAGGGCGACCGGGTCGTGCTGGTCGTCGAGGACGACGGGCCGGGCGTGCTGCCGGAGCTGCGCGACGAGGTCTTCGGCCGGTTCGTGCGGGCCGAGGGCGATCGCGGCGGGTCGGTCGGTCTCGGGCTGTCGATCGTGCGGGCGGTCGCGCGGTCGCACGGTGGCGAGGTCGTGCTGGAGTCGCCGCCGGAGGGCGGCGCGCGGTTCGTGGTGACGCTGCCGGCGGTGGCGAGCCCGCCGCAGGGTGCTGCTGGTGCGGGCGGGTCTTCCGAGGAGCCGGCGGCGGCTACGGCGCAGTAGGTCCGGCGTGCCGGCCTCGGCCGGCGCGCAGCACGACCGGCGCCCCGAACGGAGCGCCGGCCACACCGCGACGACAACCTCAGACCTCGACCACCACCGGCAGCACCATCGGCCGGCGCCGCAAGCGCTCGTAGACGAACTTCGCCAGGTCGTCGTGCAGCAGCTGCTGCAGGAGGTCGATCTCGCGGATCTCGTCCTTGGCCGCGCGCTCCAGCGAGTGGTTGACCGACTCGCGGATGTCGCCCAGCAGCTTCTCGGCGTCCTGGGAGTACGGCACGCCGCGGAAGATGATCTCCGGGTCGGCGACCGATGAGCCGTCCTGCTCGGAGATCGTCGCGACGACGACGAAGATGCCGTCGGCGCTCAGCATCCGGCGGTCGCGCAGCGCGACGTCGGTCGGGTCGCCGATGTCCACGCCGTCGACGTAGATCATCCCCGCGCGCTCGGGCTTGCCGAACCGCGCGCCCTTCTCGTCGATCTCCAGCGGCAGGCCGTTCTCGCCCTTGAAGATGTTCTCGGGCTTGACGCCGACCGCCTCGGCCAGCTCGGCGTGCAGGTGGATCCGCTTGTGGTCGCCGTGGAACGGCATCACGTACTTCGGCTGGGTCAGGTTGAGCATCAACTTGATCTCCTCCTGGTAGCCGTGGCCGGAGGCGTGGATCGGCGCGTCCTTGGCCGTGATCACGTCACAGCCGATGTGGTAGAGCCGATCGATCGTGTCGTTGACCGCGCGCTCGTTGCCCGGGATCGGCGTGGCGGCGAAGACGACCGTGTCACCCTGGTGCAGCTCGACCTGCGGATGGTCCTTGTAGGCCATCCGGCGCAGCGCGCTGAGCGGCTCCCCCTGGCTGCCGGTCGAGACGATGATCAGCTTCTCGTCCGGGAAGTCACGCGCCTCGCGCGGCTGCACGAGCATGCCGTCGGGCACCTCGATGTGGCCGAGCATCCGCCCGATGTTGATGTTCTTGCGCATCGACCGCCCGACCAGGACGACCTTGCGCTTGTGGATCTTGGCCGCGTCGATGACCTGCTGGACGCGGTGGATGTTGGAGGCGAAGCAGGTGACCACGATGCGGCCCTTGCAGCGGCCGAAGACCGCCTCCAGGCCGGGGCCGGCCACCGACTCGCTCGGGGAGAACCCGGGCCGGTCGGCGTTCGTGGAGTCACCGCACAGCAGCAGCAGCCCCTCGCGGCCCATCTCGGCGAGGCGGGTGACGTCGGCGGGCTTGCCGTCGACCGGCGTCTGGTCGAACTTGTAGTCGCCGGTGATGAGCATCGTGCCGAGGTCGGTCGTCAGGGCGACGGCCATCATGTCGGGGATCGAGTGCGTCATGTGGACGAGCTCGATGTCGAACGGCCCCAGCTCCAGCTTCTCCCCCGGCGTGACGTCGGTGAGGTCGGTCTCCTTGAGGCGGTGCTCGTCGAGCTTGGACCGGGCCATCGCCATCGTCAGCGGTCCGCCGAACACCGGGATGTCGGTGCCCAGCTCGCGCAGGATCCACGGCAGCGCCCCGAGGTGGTCCTCGTGGCCGTGGGTGATGACGATGCCCTCGATGTCGTCGGCCCGCTCACGCAGGTAGGTGAAGTCGGGGAGGACGAGGTCGATGCCGACCTGCTCGGCGGTGGGGAACCGCAGTCCGGTGTCGACGACGACGATGGAGCCGTCGTACTCGACGACCGTCATGTTCTTGCCGATCTCGCCCAGTCCGCCCAGCGGTAGGACGCGCAGCTTGGTGTTGCTCATGTTCTCCTAGGAAGCCCCGGCAGAGGCCAGCAGCCCGTGGCGCTCGAGGACGGAGCGGATCTGATCGCGCTCGCCCTCGTCGGCCTCGACGAGCGGCAGGCGCAGTCCGCCGACCGGATGGCCGGTCAGCTCGAGCGCCGCCTTGACGGGAATTGGATTCGTGGTGACGCCCATCGCGGCGTAGACGTCGCGCAGCGACGCGTCGATCTCGGCCCGGTGCTCGGGCTCGTCGACCATGCGGCGCATCTCGTCGCCGACGAGGTGGCTGGCGACGCAGATGCCGCCGCAGCCGCCGAGCTCCAGCGTGCGCAGGAGGGTCTCGTCGTTGCCGCCGTAGAGGCCGAGGCCGTCGATGGGTGCGAGGTTGTCGTTGTTGGCCTGCTTGACGTACTCGACGTGGTCGAGTTGGGCCAGCTCGGCCAGAAGGTCGTTCGGGACGTCGATGACGACTCTCGAAGGGATGTTGTAGAGGATGATCGGCTTGTCGGTCGCCCGCGAGATCTCCTCGTAATGCCGCACGAGGCCGCGGCGGTTGGGCTTGTTGTAATACGGCGTGACGCTCAGCACGGCGTCGACGCCCAGCGCGGTGGCGCGCTCGGTCAGCTCGACCGCGTGGCGCGTGTCGTTGGAGCCGACCCCGGCGGTGATGGAGATGCCCTCCGGCGCCTCGGCGACCGCGAGCTCGACCACGCGCAGGTGCTCCTCGTCGGTCAGCGTCGAGGCCTCGCCGGTCGTGCCGCAGACGACGAAGCCGTCGGAGCCGTGTGCCGAGAGGTGGTGCAGGAGATCGACGAACGCCTGCTCGTCGACTCGGAGATCGCCGTCGAACGGCGTGACGATCGCTGTGAGGATGGCGCCCAGCCCGGCCACGTGGGTCATTCTCCCAGGATCAGCCGGAAAGGGGATCGCCGCCCGTGACCTTCGGGGCGGCCTCGTCGCTGCGATCGGCGTCGGCGGCGCCGCCGGCGGGCGATCCGGCACGGTCGGCGGCGGGCGCCGGG
>JAOPZP010000301.1 GCA_025964055.1 Conexibacter sp. | reverse complement strand
GCAGGCAAGGGCGCCTGCCGGGTCGCGGCCGATGCTACGCCGCGTCCTCACGCCCTGCCGAGAATCGGTTCGCCGACGGTCCGGAGGGTTCGGGGCCGTGAGCACCGTGGAGGACTGCTCACTGCTGGCAGTAGTGCCCTTGCTCAGCACCGCCCCGATCGTCTCGATGGCGCGCAGGTCGGCACCCACCGCGCCGGGAAGGTCGCCGGCGCGCATCGCCTCGTGCTTGAAGTCGAGGTCACCGCGACGGACCTCGGCGCCGGCACGGCGGGGATCACCGTCTTCCGGGTCGCGTTCGAGCGCTGGGTCGATCCGGCCAACCGCAAGAGCCTCCAGCGGCTCGCCCGCGAATCGCTGCGCGAGCTGCGAGCCGTCACGAAGACCTAGGCCCCTCGCGACGCCCTCGGCCTTGACCGTGCCGTCCGGCGGGAGGAGGATCGGGTGCGACCTTTTGAAGCGAGGGAGCGGACTTCTTGAAGCGCCATCGGCGGCTCAGGCGATCGTTCGACCTACTCGCCGTGCCGCCGATCGTGGTCGCCGTCCTGGCCGCTGCAGGCTGCGGCGGCGGGAGCGGCTCGACGAGCCCCTCTCCCACGCAGACGACGCGCGGCTCGGGGACGGCGAAGGTGCTCGCCTTCGACCGGGCGGGCGCCAAGCCGGCCACCAGGCGCCGCATCGCCTATCTCGCCGAGTGCACGAGCAACCCCTACTGCGCGACGCGGCTCAAGGGCGTCCGCGCGGCGGCCGAGAAGTACGGCTTCGACTTCAAGGTCTTCGACGCCAACTTCAACCCGCAGGCGCAACTGCGGCTGGTGCAGGACGCGGTCGCCCAGGGCTTCGACGGCTACCTGTTCGCGCCGGTCGCCGCCACGCCGGGCTGTGCCATGTGGACGAGCTTCCTGAGGCCGACCGGCAAGCCGATCGTCACCCTCGACATCCCGATGTGCAAGGACGCCGATCACACGCCGGGGGTCGCGGCGACCGTGACGATGGTCCGCCAGGCGTTCTTCGACGCGCACGTCGACCACGCCTTCCGCAGCTGCACCAGCCCCTGCAAGGTCGCGGCGATCGGCGGCTTCACCGGCTCGGACCTCTTCACGGTGTGGGAGCGTGCGATCGAGCACGGCAAGGCGAAGTTCCCGAACGTGCAGGTGGTCAGCGACCAGCCCGGGAACTTCGACCCGCGCGTCGCGCTGCGGGTCGTCGGCGACGCGCTGCGCGCCCACCCGGACCTCGACGCCGTCATCTCCCCCTGGGACGACATGACGCGGGGAGCGGAGCAGGCGATCGTCGCGGCGGGCAAGCGGCCCGGCAAGGACGTGCGGATCTACTCGACCGGCGCGACCAAGGTCGGCGTGCAGCGGGTGCAGCAGGGCACGTGGAACGAGACGTCGGTCTTCCTGCCCTACGAGGAGTCCTACTACGCGGCGGTCGCGCTGATGATGGCGCTCCAGGGCAAGCCGGTGAACGCCTACGTCAACGAGGCCGAGCTGCCGCCGGTGACCAAGTTGGGGTCCATCTACGTCACCAAGCGGAACGCCGCCATGTTCCGGCCCAACTACTAGGCGCAGGCGGCGGCCGAGGGTGCCAGAGGCCAGCAGCGAGCCCGTGGGTGCCACAGCGGCGACCGCGTCCCTCGCGCTCCGCGCGCGGGGCATCCACAAGGCGTTCCCCGGCGTCCGTGCGCTGCACGACGTCGACTTCGACCTGCGCGCCGGCGAGGTGCACGGGCTGGTCGGTCAGAACGGCGCCGGCAAGTCGACGCTCGTCAAGGTCATCGCGGGCGCCGACGAGGCGGACGCCGGCGTGGTCGAGGCGTTCGGACGCGCTCAGCACGGCGACCCGCGGGCGCGGCGGCGGGCCGGCATCGCCACGATCCACCAGGACCGGACGATCGTGCCCGAGCTGTCGGCGGCCGCCAACGTCTTCCTCGGGCGCCCGCAGCGTCGCGGAGCGCTCGTCTCCCGCTCGGGCACGCAGCGAGCGTTCCGGCGGCTGACCGCGCGGCTCGGGCTCACCATCGACCCGGACGTGCGGGCTGCGTCGCTCTCGGTGGCCAACCAGCAGATGCTCGAGATCATGCGGGCGCTCGCCGCCGACCATCGCATCCTGATCATGGACGAGCCCGCGGCCTCGCTGGGTCCGGCCGAGCGCGAGCGGCTGTCGGCGACGATCCGCGGGCTGCGCGACGCGGGCGTCGCGACCGTCTACGTCTCCCACGACCTCGACGAGGTGCTCGCCCTCTGCGATCGGGTCTCGGTGATGCGCGACGGCGAGCTCGTCGCGACCGAGCCGGTCGCGGGCTGGACCAAGGAGCGGCTCGTGACCGCGATGCTCGGGCACGTCCTGGCGAACCCGCCGCCGGCGGCGCGGCGGCGGCTCGCGCCGGCGGAGGAGCACGCGGCGCTCCGGGTCGAGGGCCTCAGCGTCCCCGGCGTGCTCGACGACATCTCGTTCACGCTCGGGCGCGGCGAGATCCTCGGCCTCGGCGGCCTCGTCGGCTCGGGCCGCACCGAGCTGTTGCGCGCGCTCGCGGGCGCCGACGGCGACGCGCACGGTCGCCTGTTCGTCAACGGCCACCAGCGGCCGTGGCCGCGCACGGTGCGCAGCGCGCTCGCCCTGGGGATCGCCCTGGCGCCGGAGGACCGCCACTCGCAGGGGCTCGTCGCGTCCATGAACGCCGGTGCCAACGTCGCGCTGACCGACATGGGGGCCGTGGCGTCGGGGCCCGTGCTGGCCGAGCGCTCGCGCCTGCGGCGGGCCGCCGAGGTCCTGCGACCCCTCGCGTTCGACGCGACCCGCCTTCGGGAGCCCGCGGGCTCGTTCTCCGGTGGCAACCAGCAGAAGCTCGTCGTCGGCAAGTGGCTGCACCGGCGGCCCGACGTGCTCCTGATGGACGAGTTCCTGCGCGGGATCGACGTCGGCGCGAAGGCGGAGATGCTCGCCGTGGTGACGCGGCTGGCGGCGGACGGGATGTCGGTCATCGTCGTCTCCTCCGAGCTCGAGGAGCTCGTCGATGCCGCCGACCGAGTCCTCGTCCTGACGCGGGGGCGGGTGGTCGGCGAAGTCGAGCGCCCCGGGGCGTCGGTCGAGCGCATCCTCCGGCTGGCCTTCGGCCTCGGGGACCGAGGCGAACCGGGGCCGGCGACGTGACGGCGTCGCCGGCCGCGCAGCAGGCCACCCCACGCCTCACGGAGAAGGCGGCCGGCTACGGCGCCGCGCTGCTGCGGACCTACGGCATCGTCCTCGCGTTCGCGGTGCTCGTCGTGGTGGTCGCCGCGACGAGCCCGGGGTTCGCGACGCGCACCAACATCTTCAACCTGTTCTCGCAGTGGGCACCGGCCGGGATCCTGGCGGTGGCGATGACGTTCGTCATCCTGACCGGCGGCTTCGACCTCTCGATCGCCAGCGGGTTCTCGCTGTGCGCGATCACCGCCGCCGCCGTCGGCCGCACCGAGGCTCCGGCCGTCGCCTTCCTGGC
>JAOPZP010000291.1 GCA_025964055.1 Conexibacter sp. | reverse complement strand
CCTTGGCCTCCTCGAGGAGGTGCAGGTGGGCGTCGAGCTCCTTCTGCTTGAAGAACGCGGTGCCGTAGACGCGCGTGAGCATCTGGCGGTCCGAGTCCCCGCGCCAGTAGGCGCCGGCGACCGACTGGAGCTTGAACGCGCCGATGCGCTTGGTGGTCGGCGCGTGCGGTCCGCGACACAGATCGGTGAAGGGCCCGTTGGTATACAGGCTGACGGTCTCGGCGCCCTCGTTCTTAACGAGGTCCTCGATCAGCTCGACCTTGTAGTCCTGGCCCTCGGCGCGGTAGCGCTCCAGCGCGTCGTGCACCGAGATGTCCTCGCGGACGAACGCCTCGTCGGCGGCGACGTGCTCCTTCATCTTGGCCTCGACGGTCGCGAAGTCCGCGTCGGAGAACGTGACGCCGTCGGGGAAGTCGAAGTCGTAGTAGAAGCCGTTCTCGATGGCCGGGCCGATCGAGATCTTCACGCCCGGGTAGAGCTCGAGCATCGCCGCGGCCAGCACGTGCGCCGTGTCGTGGCGGATGAGCTCGAGCGCGTCGCCGCCCGAGCGGTCGGTGACGATCTCCAGGGTCGCCCCGTCGGGCAGCGGCGCGGAGAGGTCCCGGGTGGTCCCGTCGACCTTCACCGCCAGGGCCGCCTTGGCGAGCCCAGGGCCGATCGAAGCTGCCGCATCGGCGCCCGTGGCGCCGTCGGCGAGCTCGAGCTCCTTGCCGTCGGGGAGGGTGACCTTCATGGGCCGCATCCTAGTGCGACCTCTGGGACCGGCACCGGCGCGTGGGCCCGGGCCGGTGTGCGGGCGCGAGATGGGTTCTTCCACGAGGCGGTCCCGGGGATGGCTGGTCGGGGCGGATGCCTGAGGTCGCGCGATCTCGCAGCCGATCCTGGTTGGATCGGCAAGGGATCGGGTGGCCTCAGGCGCCGGCCGGGCCAGCCAGCACCGGCACCGAACCCGTGGAAGAACCCATCCAGGCGCCGCGCCGGCTTCTAAGGTGCCGGCATGGACGCCGCCCAGCTGCGCGCCGCCTTCCCGGTCCTGGAGAAGTCGGCCTACCTGAACGCCGGGACGTGCGGGCCGGTGCCCGCCGCCGCCCAGCGCGCCGCCGTCGAGGCGTGGCGGCTGGGCACCGAGGAGGGCCGCGGCGGCCCCTTCTACGAGCGGCTGATCGGCCTGTCGGACCAGCTGCGCGAGCGCTACGCCGCGGTGCTCGGCGCCGACGCACTCGACGTCGCGCTGATGAGCGGCACCAGCGACGGCTGCGGGCGCGTGGTGGCCGGGCTGCGGCTCGGACCCGGCGGCGAGATCCTCACCGCCGACGACGAGCACCCCGGGCTGCAGGGACCATTGATCGCCGCCCGCCTGCACCGCGGTGTGAAGATCCGCGCGGTGCCCTTGGCCGAGCTCCCCGGCGCCGTGAGCGACAACACCAAGTTGATCGCCTGCTCGCACGTGTCCTGGCACAGCGGCGCGGTGGCGCCCGTCGCCGAGCTGTCGAAGGTCGCTCGCGCCCGCGACGTGCCGCTCCTGCTCGACGGCGCTCAGGGAGTCGGAGCGGTCCCGACCGACGTCGCGGAGCTCGGCGCGTCGTTCTACGCCGGCTCGGGGCAGAAGTGGCTGTGCGGCCCGGTCGGCTGCGGGATGCTGTGGGTCGACCCGGCCTGGCTGGATCGCCTCGACGCGCCCACCCCCGCCTACCGCGGGCTGGAGACGCCGTCGGCCGGGCTCTCCGGCGCGCTGGCCCCGGGCGCGCGGCGCTACGACCTCCCGTCCCAGGACCTGGCGGTCATCGCGGCGGCCGTGGCCGCGTTCGACGTCCTGGCCGACGCGGGCCTGGCCGAGCTGCAGGCCGTGGCGATCGCGCGCGCCGCGCAGCTGGCCGAGGCGCTGCGCGATGCCGGGCACGAGGTCGTTCCGCGCGGCGACTCGACGCTCGTCTCGTGGGGCGTGGACGGCGGCGACGACGAGGCCGTCGGGCTCCGCGACCGGCTGCTGGAGCAGGGCATCGTCGTTCGAGACCTCCCGGGCGCGGGACGGCTGCGTGCGTCGGTCGGCGCGTGGAACGACGACGACGACCTGCACCGCCTCGTCACGGCGCTGGCGTGAGCGACGCGCCGCCGAGCGTCTGGGTGCTGGTCGCCGCCTACGACGCGGAGGCCTACGTCGGGCAGGCGGTGCGCAGCGCGCTGGCCCAGGACTACCCGGCCGAGCTGGTGCACGTGGTCGTCGTCGACGACGGCTCGACCGACGGGACCGCCGCGGTCGTCGCCGCGCTGGCCGATGACCACCCCGGGCGCGTGACGCTGATCCGCCAGGAGAACCGCGGGAGCGTCGGCGCGGTCAACCGCGCCGCCGAGGCGGTGCCGGTCGACGCCGGCGCGATCGCGATCCTCGACGCCGACGACGCCTGGCCCGCCGGCAAGCTGCGCGCGCAGGTGGAGGTGCTCGCCGCGCGCCCCGAGGTCGGGCTCGTGTACACCGACATGCGCGTCATCGACGGCGCCGGCGCGGTGCTGCAGGAGTCGTGGCTGCAGGGCGAGCGGCCGCCGTCGGGGCGCGGGCTGCCGGCGTTCCTGCGCGAGAACCTCGTGACCGGATCGTCGATCCTCGTGCGCGGCACGCTGCGCGACGTCCTCTTCCCGATCCCCGCCGAGATGGCGTGGGCCGACTGGTGGCTGGCGGTGCGGGCCGCTCAGCATGCAGAGGTCGCCTACCTTCCGTTGCCACGCACGCTGTACCGCTTCCACGGGAGCAACATGTCGCTCGGCTCGCAGGGTCCCGCGCGCCTGCGCGAGCTGCGCCGCGGGCTGCGGCTGCAGCGCTGGTTCCTGCGTCGCGTCGAGGCGGCCGATGTGCCGATCGAGGACCTCGAGCTGATCTGGGACGGCTTCGCGCGGCTGGCGAGCGAGGCGGTGGAGGTGGCCGGGACGCCGTTCGTGGCGCTCGTCGAGGTCGGCGAGGAGGACCGCGTGGAGGCCGCCGCGCTGGCCGCCGTGGCGCGGGCCCTGCTGGCCGACGGCGAGGTGCATGACGCGCTGGCGACCGCCGTGCGCGGGGCGGCCGCCGATCCCACCGACGACGAGGCGCGTGGCGCGCTGGTCGCCGTGCGCGCGGCGCTGGGGCCTGACGGCGTCGGGCCCCAGC
>JAOPZP010000262.1 GCA_025964055.1 Conexibacter sp. | reverse complement strand
ACGGCGTAGACGACGGTGTCCAGCGGGACGCCCAGGCGGTCGGCCAGCTGTGAGGGGCTGAGGTGCTGATCGGCCAGCGCCAGGAGAATGGGCAGGCGGACGGGGTGCCGGATTTCGGCAAGCAGCGACCCCAGACGCTCCCCCTCAAGATGGTCCACGAATCGGCGACATTAGGGGACCGGGCCACCCTGGCGGGATTACGACGCCGGAGGGCGCTGCGCCACGATTCCTAGACACCGGTGTGCGTGATTTGCAACGCACGCCGTAGTCGATTACGGTACGTGGCGCGCGACCATCGACGCGCACCTTCCGCATGAGCCAGCGCCCCGGATGACCCCGGGGCGCTGGTGGTTTCCGGGGTCAGGCGACGTCGGCGACCGACCGCGGAGCCGGTCCGACGTACTTCGCGGTGGGGCGAATCAACCGGCCCTCGCGCTTCTGCTCGAGGATGTGGGCCGACCACCCGGCGACGCGGGCCGCCGTGAACATCGACGTGAACAGCTCCGGCGGCACCTCGGCGGTGTCGAGCACCACGGCCGACCAGAACTCCACGTTCGTGGCGAGCACGCGGTCGGGCCGGCGCGCCTTGAGCTCGGCGAGCGCCGCCTGCTCGAGCGCCTCGGCGACGGCGAACCGCTCCGAGCCGATGTCGCGGGCGGTGCGGCGCAGCACGCGGGCCCGCGGGTCCTCGGCGCGGTAGACGCGGTGACCGAAGCCCATCAGGCGCTCGCCGCGGTCCAGCGCGTCCTTGACCCACCGGTCAGCGTCGCCCATCGCGGCGACCTCGTCGAGCATCTTCAGCACGCGCGAGGGCGCGCCGCCGTGCAGCGGGCCGCTGAGCGCGCCGACCGCCGACGAGAGCGCCGCGGCGACGTCGGCGCCGGTGGACGCGACGACGCGCGCGGTGAACGTCGAGGCGTTCATGCCGTGCTCGGCGGCGGAGATCCAGTAGGCGTCGATCGCCCTGGCGTGGTCGGGATGGGCCTCGCCGCGCCAGCGGATGAGGAAGCGCTCGGCGAGCGTGCCGCCCTCGTCGATCGTGGCCTGCGGGACCCACGGCTTGCCGAGGCCGCGCGCGCTCTGCGCGACGAAGCTCAGCGCCATCACCGACGCGCGGGCGAGGTCGTTGCGCGCCTGCTCGTCGCTGATGTCGATGAGCTGCTGCAGGCCCCACTCGGGGGCCAGGGCCGCGATGGCCGCCTGGACGTCGACGCGCGGATCGCCCGAGCGGATCGTGAGCGGGTGCTGCTCGGCGGGTGCGAGGCCGGGGTCGAAGCTGCCGTCGACGAGCAGGCCCCAGACCTTCTCGTACGGCACGTGGCCGACGAGGTCCTCGATGTCCACGCCGCGGTAGCGAAGAGCGCCGCCCTCCTTGTCGGGCTCGGCGATCTCGGTCGCGAACGCGACCACGCCCTCCAGCCCCGACTGCACCCCTTCGATCACGTTGCTCATGCTGCTCCTGTCGTCGTTGAACGGTGTTGCGAAGCGGTGTCGCCGCGCGGCGTCATGCGCCGGCTCGCAGGCGCAGCCGATGGAGGCCATCGCCGGGCACGTCCTACGCCTCGGCCTTCCGCCGGCGCAGGCGATGGCGCCGGGCCTTGGCCTCGTTGCCGCACGTGCGCATCGAGCACCAGCGGCGCCGGCCGGCCGGCGAGCGGTCGAAGAAGCGCCCGCTGCAGGTCTCCGACGCGCAGATGCGGATGCGCGCCCGCTGCTCGGTGCCGAGCATCGTCGCGGCGTCGAGGGCGATCATGCCCAGCGCGCGCCGGGGCGAGTCGGCCGCCGCGCGCTCGGTGAGCACCGCCGGCCGGCCGGCCGGCGCGGCCACCAGCTGCGGCCGCACGCCGGCGAAGACGAGCCAGTCGTCGATCAGCGTGATGGCGCCGACCGGCGCGGGACGGTCCTCGATCGTGGCGACGACGAGGAGGTCGATCGCCTCGCGCAGGTCGCGTGCCTGCGCGAGGACCACCTTGGAAACTGGTGCGGGCCCGTCCATGACCTGGGCCTGGACGAGCCACGCGGTGAGGTCCTGCGGCGTGACGAGGGTCTCGACGCCGCGGCGCCAGCGCTCGCGGTGCGTGTTGACGAAGTCGACCGCAGGACGCCCGCCCGACCAGTACCACCACGGCTCGCCGGTGGCGAGCGGGAGGACCAGGTCCTCCGGGAGGTCGCGGTCGGGCATAACCACATGATATCGATCCATGGGGTTATGCCTGAGGCGGCCACGTTCCGCGCCGGGTAGGTTTCGCGGATGTCCACCGCCGCCGGCGCCGATCTGCTCTTCCGTCCCGTCCACGAGCTCGCCGCGCAGGTGCGGTCGGGCGAGCTGCACGCCCGCGAGCTGGTCGGCGCGTCGCTGGACCGGATCGCCGAGCTCAACCCCTCGCTCAACGCGTTCGTCGACGTCTTCGCCGAGGACGCGCTCGCCGAGGCCGACGGCATCGCGCCCGACGATCCGCGGCCGTTCGCCGGCGTGCCGATCGCCATCAAGAACAACCGCGCGGTGGCCGGCCGGCGGCTGACGTTCGCCTCGGACTTCGCGGGCGACTTCGTAGCGCCCTACGACCACAACGTCGTCGCGCGGCTGAAGGCCGCGGGCTTCGTGATCGTCGGCACGACGACGCTGCCCGAGTGGGGCATCCTGCCGACGACCGAGACCCGGCGCTTCGGGGCGACCCGCAACCCCTGGGACCAGTCGCGCACGCCCGGCGGCTCGTCGGGCGGCTCGGCCGCGGCGGTCGCCTCGGGCATGGTGCCGATCGCCCACGCCAACGACGGCGGCGGCTCGACGCGGATCCCGGCGGCGTGCTGCGGCCTGGTCGGGCTCAAGCCCCAGCGCGGCCGGATCTCGCTGGCGCCGGAGATCGGCCACGCGTTCCTCGTCGCCGACGGCGTCCTGACGCGGACCGTGCGCGAGACCGCCGAGGTGCTCGACCTGCTCTCGGGCCCCGAGTTGGGCGACATGACGTGGGCCCCGCCGCCGTCCGAGCCGTTCCTCGACGCTGCCGGGCGGGCGCCCAAGCGCCTGCGGATCGCCATGTCGACGCTGTCGCCGGTGCCCGGCGCGCCGGTCGACGCGCTCTCGCGCCAGGCCGTGCAGGACGCCGCCTCGCTGCTGGAGTCGCTGGGCCACGAGGTCGTCGAGGCCGACCCGCCGTGGGCCCAGGAGGAGCTGTCGCGCGTGTTCACCGCGTCGTTCGGGCCCGCGGTGTGCACGCAGATCCGGCTCGCGGAGATGATCGCGGGCCGTGAGGCGACCGCCGCCGACATGGAGCCGCTGAGCTGGGCCCTGTTTCAGCTGTGCAAGGACATCAACTCGATCGACGCGCTGCTGGCGGAGTTCCAGCTGCACGCCGTCGGGCGCCAGCTCGTCTCGTGGGTGGCGCAGTACGACGCGCTCCTGACGCCCACGCTCGCCGAGGCGCCGCTGCCGCTGGGCACGCTCAATCCGCTCGACGAGGCCGACCCGATGGGCGCGTTCACCCGCTCGGCGAGCTTCACGCCGTTCACGCCGCCGTGCAACATCAGCGGCCAGCCGGCGATCTCGCTGCCGCTCTACGAGCGCGAGGACGGCCTGCCGCTCGCCGTGCAGCTCATCGGCCAGCCGGCCGAGGAGGGCGCCCTGCTGGCGCTCGCCGCGCAGCTGGAGGCCGCGCACCCCTGGGCCGACCGGCGGCCGACGCTGTAGGGCCGGCTACCGCGGGTCCTCGCTCTGCGCGTCCGGGCCGGTGGTGGGCTCGCACTGGGGATCGGGCTGGCCCGGGCCCGTGCCGGGACGGCAGTCGGGGTCCTGCTTGGCGGTGGGCGTCGCCGGCGTCGTGGTCGCGCCGGTCGCGGTGTCGGGGGCGGGGTGGCCGCCGGTGTCGGCGGGCGTCGTGCTCGCCGGCGACACCGTGGTCGAGGTGCCCGTCGCCGACGGCACGGCCGGCCCGGCGCTCGGCGTGGTCGCCGCGGGCGTGGCGGTCGAGGGGACCGCCGAGCTCGGGGCCGGGACCGTGGCGGTCGGGGTCGCGTCGGTCACCGCGCCGTCGGGGCCGGTCGTGGTCGTCGCGATCGGGTTCGTCAGGGCCTCGCCGGCCGGTGCGGAGCTGCCGCCGCAGCCGGCGGCGATGCCGCCGCCGGCGCCGAGGATCAGCACGGCCAGGAGGGCCGCCAGACGCGGCTTGGACAGGGAGGGGCTCGAAGACATCGGCCCCTACGGGTAGCAGACTCGGCGGCCGGGTCAGGTCAGCGCCTGGATCGCGTAGGCGGCGAATCCGGCGAGCGCGAGCAGGTCCAGCCCGAGCCAGGCGGCCCGGCGGACGGTGCGGCGGGACGCCACGCGTCGGCGCGTGCGGTCCAGCGTCTCGATGATGGGCGGCGGCGCTGCTTCCATGAATCCATTCCAGGGTCGAACGACACGTCACCCTCAGCCGCCGACCATTCTGACACCGTGGGGGAGAAACTTCACCCACAGCGCCAATTGCGGCGTTTCCGGGCCTGAAGCACCTGCGAAGCTGTGCACGAGACGCTGCAGACCGCCCCCCGCGACCCCCGGGACGCGCGCTTTGGCAGAATGCCGCGCTCACCCCGTCGAACCCGCACGAGGACCGATTTCCCTATGGCGTACGTCATCACCGAGCCCTGCATCGGCACCAAGGACAACTCCTGCGTCGAGGTCTGCCCGGTGGACTGCATCCACCCGACCCCGGACGAGCCCGACTACGACAAGGTCGAGATGCTCTAC
>JAOPZP010000212.1 GCA_025964055.1 Conexibacter sp. | reverse complement strand
CGCTGCGCGTCGGCGACGGTCTGCAGGAACCGCCCGCGGCGCTCGTCCCGGCGCGGGGCGGCGTCGTGCTCGACGGGCGTCGCGGCAGGCGCCTCGGCCTCCAGCGCGGCGAGGTTCTCCGCCGCGTCGGCGAACCCGGGCGCCAGCGCTCCGAGGGCCTCGAGCAGCACGCGGGCGCCGGCCCGGTCGCCGGCGCCGGCCAGCATGACCGCGAGGTCGTTGACCAGCTCCGGATCGAGGCGTTCGGCGATCGCCGCGCGCAGCAGGTCGACGGCCTCCGAGGCCGCGCCGGCCTCGAAGGACGCGACCGCGCGCGCGTGCAGGTCGGTGGCGCTCATACGCCGGTCGTCGGCGCGCGCCCTCCCCAGCTGAAGGCCTAGGCGATGTCGCGGTACGTCAGCACGACCCGGCCGAGCACGACGACGTCGCCGTCGGTCAGCTCCGCCGCGGTCGTGCGCCGGCCGTTGACGTAGGTCCCGTTCGCGCTGCGGTCGTCAAGGATCCGCGTGCCGGTGGCCCGCTGGTGGACGATCGCGTGGCGGCGCGAGACGCTCTGGTCCTCGAGCACGACGTCCGCGGTGAAGGCGCGGCCGAGGTGCGTGGTCCCCGGGCGCAGCGGCAGCAGGACGCGCTCGTCGCCGTCGTCGAGCTCGAGATAGCGCCCCGCAGCAGGACGGTCGGCCGGCAATGCCTGGCGGCGGTCGCGGAAGCTCAGCCGTGGTCGGGCGTCGAGGAGCGCGGTGCGAGTGTCGTGCGTGGCGCAGGTGACCTGGTGCATGAGCGGCAGTTCAGCGCGCGAACCTCAGCGCCACCTCAAGGCGGCGTGAGAGCCGGCTGGGTGCCACCCCTGGGCGCTCGCGACCAGGGTGCGCGGGAAGGCCCGATACCCTGCCGTCCTGGATGTCAGCAACCGGTCGACCCCTCACCACCCCCGATGGCCGGTTGGCCCTCCGCATGCTCGAGGAGGCCGGCGACACCGGCCTGTCGCTCGCGGAGATGCGTGCCGAGGGCCTGCAGATGCCGGCCCAGGCGCTCTACGAGGTGGAGCTCGCCGGCTGGTCCCTGGAGCGCAAGTCGGGCCGCACCCGTCTGCGGCCCCAGGCCACCGAGCCGCCCAAGCCCTTCGAGATGCCGCCGAAGGTGCGTCTCGTGCCCCGCGGCTGAGTGGTCGGTCCCGGCGCGCGGGTTGCCCGCAGGCCGCGGCGCCAGGCCGAACCCTGAACGAGCGACGGCCGCCCTCGCGGGCGGCCGCCGGTGTGTCCAGTGTGTACCGGAGAGCTATATGCTCAGCGAAACACACCGTTGACACGAGGGCCCGTGACCGTCTGCAGACCTTCTGCAGGACCCGTCACGAGCCCACTGAAGAATTTTTCAATCGTGGCGCGTTCCCGCTACGCGGTGGCGCGTCGCGTCCGCTTCATCGGCGTCCGCTTCTTCTTCGACTCGGGGATCTGCGTGCTCAGCGGCACGGACTCGAAGCCCAGGACCACGACGCCGGCGTCGATCGCGCCGTCGTCTCCGGCCTTCGTCAGGCGCTTGGCGGCGTCGGCTTCGATGCGGTCGACGCGCTCCAGGAACTTCGCGGCCTCCGCGGTGAGGGCCTTCCAGCCGCGATCGTCGAGGCGGGCGGTCTTGCGCTCGAGCACCGCGTCGGAGCGGTCGAAGCCACCGGCCGCGGCGGACGCGTTGGTGTAGTCCTCGAGCATCTTCAGCTGCGAGCCGACGGCGGCCTGCTTGGCGACGGGAGAGGCCTTCGACCAGTTCTCCTCCGTGACCTTCGGCCGGGCCTTGGCCTTGTAGTGGTGCTCCACGGCGCCGCGGACGCGGGTCTCGTCGACCAGCTCGATGAGTCCGAGCTTGTGGAGGGTTCGCACGTGGTAGGCGGTGGCCCCGAGGGTGGTTCCGAGCCACTGAGAGAGCTCGTTGGGGCTGGCCTTCCGCTCCTGCAGCATGGCCATGATCCGGACGCGTACGGGATGGCTCATGGCCTTCACGTAGCGGGGATCATCGATGGCGGTGATGGGCTTCACGGTCCGTCCAGAGGTTCGTTCAGGCTAAGGCTGTCCAGGCGAACCTTAGCTGCCCGCGCGGCCGGAGAGAGCAATTTATATGGAGGTTCGGCCTCCAGACCTGTGCAAAAGCCCCCGTCACCTCACCGCTCCCGACGGCCAGGTTGGCGCCGACCGCGCCCATCGATAAGAGCAACTCAGTGCTCAGAGCGCTCCCCGATGAGCGCCAGCTCCGGCGCGAGCGCCGCCAGGTACGGCGTCGGAACCAGCTCCGCCGCCGTGACGGAGACCGGATCGAGCCGCTCGCCGTCCCACGCGGTGCCCGGCACGGCGCCTGGCGCGCCGGCCGCCAGCGCCGCGAAGCCCTCGTGCCCGACGAGCACCAGCCCGTCGAGCTCGACGCGGTCGAAGGCCGTCCACGCGTCCAGCGGCCGCTCGTCGCGGATCGCGAAGACGTGCTGCAGCTCGCGGTTGTTGGCGCCATCGCGCTCGCCGTCGGCGACGCGGTGCACCCCGAGCGGCGTGAGGCGCTCGAACGCGTAGGCGACGCCCAGCTCCTCCTCCGCCTCGCGCAGCCCGTCGCGAATGGCCTCGCCGGCTAGTAGGTGCCCGGCCGCCGACGCGTCGAGGCGCCCGGGCCACGAGGCCTTGCTGGCGGCCCGGCGCTGCAGCAGGACGCCGTCGGCCCGCACGACCCAGAGGTGGAAGGCCAGGTGCCAGTCGCCGTCGCGGTGGACGTCGGCGCGGCGCTTGGTCCCGACGTGCCGGCCGTGCTCGTCGA
>JAOPZP010000207.1 GCA_025964055.1 Conexibacter sp. | reverse complement strand
GCCAGGAGGGTCGTGTGAGCATCTACGGTGCGGAGACGATCGGGACAGCGCTGCTGATCCTGCTGGGCGACGGAGTCGTCGCCGCGGTGCTCCTCAATCACTCGAAAGCCCAGAACGGTGGATGGATCGTCATCACCTGGGGCTGGGCCATCGGCGTCATGCTCGGCGTCTTCGCCGTCGCGCAGTTCAGTGGCGCGCACCTCAACCCGGCCGTGACCTTCGGCTTCGCGATCGAGGGCCGGACGGACTGGAACGACGTCCCGAAGTACCTGGCAGGCGAGTTCTCAGGCGCCTTCATCGGTGCAGTCCTCGTCTACTTGGCCTACATCAACCACTGGCGTCCGACGGAGGATCCGGGGCTGAAGCTCGCGGTGTTCTCCACGGCCCCGGCGCTGCGCAACACGGTGGCCAACCTGATCACCGAGATCATCGGGACGTTCGTCCTCGTCTTCGGCGTGATGGCGATCTTCGCCGACAAGGCGACCGCCGCCACCGGCCTGGGCGGACTGCTCGTGGGTCTGCTGGTGCTCGGCATCGGGTTGTCGCTCGGTGGCCCGACCGGCTACGCGATCAACCCGGCTCGCGACCTCGCCCCACGGATAGCGCACGCCCTGCTCCCGATCCCGGGCAAGGGCCCGTCGGACTGGGGCTATGCGTGGATCCCGGTGGTCGGACCGCTGATCGGCGGCCTGATCGCGGGCCTCCTGTTCAAGTGGTTCTACCCGTGAGCCCGGCCATGAAGAAGCTCATCAACGCACCCGACGCCGTCGTTCGGGAGGCTCTCGAGGGCATGGAGCTCGCCTACCCGGACCGGCTTCGCGTCTCCTACGACCCCGCCTACATCGTCCGCGCCGACGCGCCCGTGGCGGGCAAGGTGGGGATCATCTCCGGCGGCGGCTCCGGGCACGAGCCCATGCACGGCGGGTTCGTCGGCCCGGGCATGCTCGACGGCGCGTGCCCCGGCGAGGTGTTCACCTCGCCGACGCCCGACCAGATGATGGCGGCCACCAAGGCCGTCGACGGCGGCTCCGGCGTCGTGCACATCGTCAAGAACTACACCGGCGACGTCATGAACTTCGAGATGGCCGCCGACCTCGCCGGCGAGGAGGGCATCCCGGTCGAGGTGGTCGTGACCAACGACGACGTCGCCGTGCAGGACAGCCTCTACACCGCTGGGCGCCGCGGCGTCGGCATCACGGTGATCGCCGAGAAGATCTGCGGCGCGGCCGCCGAGGAGCGGCGCTCGGTGGTCGACGTGGCCGAGCTCGGGCGCCGGGTCAACGCCGAGGGCCGCAGCATGGGCATGGCGCTGACGGCCTGCACGACGCCGAGCTCCGGCGAGCCCAGCTTCGTCCTGGGCGACGACGAGATGGAGATCGGGATCGGGATCCACGGCGAGCCCGGCCGCTACCGCGAGCCGCTCGCGCCGGCCTCCGTCGTGGTGGACCGGCTGGCCTCCGCAGTCGTCGAGGACTTGCCCTACAGCTCGGGCGACCAGGTGCTGGCGATGGTCAATGGCATGGGCGGCACGCCGCTCATCGAGCTGTTCATCGTCTACCGCGAGCTGCACGCCTTCCTCGAGGAGCGCGGCATCACGATCACGCGCCCGCTGGTCGGCAACTACATCACCTCGCTCGAGATGGCGGGCTGCTCGATCACCCTGCTCCGCCTCGACGACGAGCTCACGCGCCTCTGGGACGCCCCGGTCAACACGCCGGCGCTGAGATGGGGTGCGTGACGCCCGACGCCGACACGATCGACCACGCGGCGGTCGTGGCCTGGATCCGGCGCTTCGCCGCGGAGATCGACGAGCACCGGGCGGAGCTCGTGCGCCTCGACACCGCGATCGGCGACGGTGACCACGGAACGAACATGGATCGGGGCATGCGCAAGGTGGTGGAGAAGCTCGACGGCGCGGCCGGCGACGACATCGGCGCCTTGCTGAAGGCCGCCGGCATGGCGCTCGTCTCGAGCGTCGGCGGCGCCGCCGGGCCGCTCTACGGCACGCTGTTCCTGCAGATGGGCTCGGCGACCGGCGGGGCGGCGACGCTCGACACCGCGGGACTGACCCAGGCGCTGGAGGCCGGCCTGCGCGGCGTGCAGGCGCGCGGCAAGGCCGAGCCCGGCGACAAGACGATGGTCGATGCGCTGGTGCCCGCCGTGGAGGCGCTGCACCGCGCGCAGTCCGACGGCGTCGCCGTCGGCGAGGCGGCGCGCCTCGCGGCGGCCGCGGCCGAGGAGGGCATGAAGGCCACCATCCCGATGGAGGCTCGCAAGGGCCGGGCCAGTTATCTGGGCCCGCGCAGCGTCGGGCATCAGGACCCAGGAGCGACGTCGTCCTACCTGCTGCTGCGCAGTGCGGCCGAGGCGTTCGCAAACACATAGCGACGAAGGGAGCAAGCCATGGCGAAGTACGCGGCCGCGCTGGATCAGGGCACGACCAGCACCCGGTGCATGATCTTCGACCACAGCGGCAAGGTGGTCAGCGTTGCGCAGAAGGAGCACGAGCAGATCTTCCCCAAGCCGGGGTGGGTCGAGCACGATCCCCAGGAGGTCTGGGCGCGGTCCAAGGAGGTCATCGACGAGGCGCTGAGCAACGCGAGCGCGAGCGCGGACGACATCGCCGCGCTGGGCATCACCAACCAGCGCGAGACGACGGTCGTCTGGGATCGCAACACCGGCGAGCCGGTGATGAACGCGATCGTCTGGCAGGACACCCGCACCGACCGCCTCGTCGACGAGCTCGCCCGCGACGGCGGCCAGGACCGCTTCCGCGCGCAGACCGGGCTGCCGCTGGCGACGTACTTCTCGGGCCCGAAGGTGCGCTGGATCCTCGACAACGTCGACGGAGCCCGCGAGCGCGCCGAGGCCGGTGACCTGGTGTTCGGCAACATGGACACCTGGTGCATCTGGAACCTCACCGGCGGCACCGACGGCGGCCTGCACATCACCGACGTGACGAACGCCAGCCGCACGTTGATGATGGACTTGGAGACGCTGCAGTGGGACGAGGGCATCGCGTCCACGATCGGCGTGCCGATGTCGATGCTGCCCGAGATCCACGCCTCCAGCGAGGTCTACGGCGAGGTGCGGTCCGGCGGCGGGATGCAGGGCGTCAAGATCGCCGGCGACCTCGGCGACCAGCAGGCCGCGACGTTCGGCCAGACCTGCTTCTCGCCCGGCGAGGCGAAGAACACCTACGGCACGGGCAACTTCCTGCTGCTCAACACGGGTACCGACGCCGTGCAGTCCAAGTCGGGCCTCATCACCACCGTGGGCTACAAGATCGGCGACGAGCCGGCCATCTACTGCCTCGAGGGGTCGATCGCGGTCACCGGATCGCTGGTGCAGTGGCTGCGCGACAACCTCAAGCTGATCAAGGCCGCACCGGAGGTCGAGGAGCTCGCCCAGACGGTCGACGACAACGGCGGCTGCTACATCGTGCCGGCGTTCTCGGGCCTGTTCGCGCCGTACTGGAAGTCCAACGCCCGCGGCGTCGTCGCGGGGCTGACGCGGTTCGTCAACGCCGGGCACATCGCCCGCGCGACGCTGGAGGCCACGGCCTACCAGAGCCGCGAGGTCGTCGAGGCGATGGCGACCGACTCGGGCGTCACGCTCGACTCGCTCAAGGTCGACGGCGGCATGGTGGCCAACGACCTGCTCATGCAGTTCCAGGCCGACCTGCTCGGCGTGCCGGTCATCCGGCCGCAGGTCGCCGAGACCACGGCGCTCGGCGCGGCCTACGCGGCCGGGTTGGCGACCGGGTTCTGGGGCGACGTCGAGAGCCTCCGGGAGAACTGGCAGGAGGACAAGCGCTGGGAGCCCAATATGGACGCGGCCAAGCGCGACGAGTTCTACAAGTACTGGAAGAAGGCGGTGACCCGGACGTTCGACTGGTTCGACCCCGACGAATAGGCCTCGGCTGACTCCCGTGGTCGGCATCGTGATCGTGTCGCACAGCGCCACCCTGGCTCGTGCGGTCGTCGAGCTCGCGGGGGAGATGGGCGGCGGGGAGGTCCCGATCGAGGCGGCCGGCGGCATGGCGGAGCCGGAGGGCGCGATCGGGACCGACCTCGAGCTGGTGCGCGCGGCGATCGATCGCGCGGCCGGGCCGGACGGCGTGCTCGTGCTGATGGACCTCGGCAGCGCCGTCATGACCGCCGAGATGGCGGCCGAGGTGGTCGGCGGCGAGCGCGACGTCCGGATCGTGCTGAGCGACGCGCCGCTGGTGGAGGGCGCGGTCGCCGCGGTGGCGCGCGCCGGCGCCGGCGCGGGGCTCGACGAGGTCGCCCAGGAGGCGCGCTCGGCGCTGGGGATGAAGCGCGGCCAGCTGGGGATCGAAGAAGGCGAGCGCCCGGCCCCGGCGCCCGAGCCGGGGCCGGAGGGGGAGCAGGCGCGGCTGCCGGTGCGGATCGCGCTGGGCCTGCACGCGCGTCCGGCGGCGCGGGTGGTCGAGGTCGCGGGCCGCTTCGACGCCCGCATCACGCTCACCGATGAGACCAACGGACGCGGTCCGGCCGACGCCCGGAGCCTCACCGGGCTGGTGACGCTGGGCGTGCGGCACGGCGACGCGCTGGTCGCGCGCGCCGACGGACCGCAGGCGGCGGATGCCCTGGCCGCGCTCGTCGCGCTGGCGGAGGAGGGCTTCGGCGACGTCGAGGTGGCCGAGGCGCCGCGGGTGGCGGCGGAGGCGGTGCCGGCCGCGGCATCCCTGCGCG
>JAOPZP010000204.1 GCA_025964055.1 Conexibacter sp. | reverse complement strand
AGAACGAAAGAAACCCGGCATTTGCCGGGCTTCTCGTCATGCCCCCACTAGGAATCGAACCTAGAACCTTCGGATTAAGAGTCCGCTGCTCTGCCAGTTGAGCTATAGGGGCGCGGCCCGAGAGGATAGCGAGCGGGGTGCGCTCGCCGTCCTCAGGTCAGGGGGTCGTGGTGGCGGGTGCGGCGGGCGTCGTCGTCGCGGATGCGCCGGGCGTGGTGGTGGCGCCGGCGCCCTGGTCGATCGTCGCCGAGGCGGCCTGGCGCGCGGCGTCGAGCTGTGCCTTGATCTGCTCGCGGCTGTCCTTCGGCGTGAGCGCCAGCGCCTTGGTCGACGCGAGCTCGGCCTTGCGGGTCTGGCCCGCCTCGTAGGCGAGCGCGGCGAGCTGCACGTAGAGCGGGCCGGTGGCCTGGCGCTTGGCGATGACGTCCTCCATCGCGGAGACTGCCTTGTCAGGCTCGTTGAGCCCGACCGACGAGAACGCCTGCACCATCAGCGTCGCGACCTGGTCAGACGGCTGCCCGTTGGAGAGCGAGACGTACTTGTCCCACGCGGTCGAGGCCGCGCGCAGGCGGGCCTTGCCCTTGTCGGTGAAGACGCCCTGGTTCTGGTCGATGCCGTCGCCGCTGCTGGCCGAGAGGTACCGCACGCGTGTCAGGTTGCCCCACGCCTTGGCGTCCGCCGGGTGCGCGCGGACGGCGGCCTCAGCCGCGGTGACGCGCTTCTGGAAGACGTCGCTGACGTTCGCGGTGCCGCTGCTGGACTTGAACGCGTCCAGCAGACCGCCGCTCGTCGCCCCGCCCACCCCGAACAGCACGAGGCCGCCACCCATGAGGATGGCGAGCGACAGGTAGATGGCCTGGACGGCGCGACGGCGCCCTCGGCCGCGGAGGTCGAACAGCATGCGACTCAGTCTAGATCGTCTGAGTCCGCGTCATCGCCGTCATCCCGGTTCAGAAAGGCGAACCGCGACTGCGCGTCGCCGGCGGGCTGGAAGATCCGCGCCAGAACGAGGCTGATCTCGTACAGCACCACGAGGGGCGCCATCGCGATCAGCATCGTGAACGGGTCGGGGGTCGGCGTCACGACCGCGGCGATCACCGCGAACAGGATCAGCGCGTACCCGCGGTAGGCGCGCAGCTGCTTGACGGTGAGGATCCGCAGCCGGACGATCGCCAGCACGCCGACGGGGATCTGGAACAGGACGCCCATCGCCACCAGCAGCACGGTGCAGAAGCGGTAGTAGTCCTTGGCCTGGACCAGGATGTCGAACGCGCCGTCGTTGTAGTTCTGCAGGAACGCGACGGCCCGCGGCAGCGCAAGGAAGTACCCGAAGACCACCCCCGCGATGAACAGGAACGGCACGAGCGCCATCAGCGGCAGCGCGACCTTCTTCTCCTCGCGGCTGAACGCCGGCAGCACGAACGCGTAGGCCTGCCAGAGGATGAACGGCAGCGCCAGCAGCAGCGCCGCGTAGGCGCTGACGGTGATCGTCGTCAGGAAGGGCTCGGTCACCCCGAGCGTGACGGGCTGGCGGCCGCTGGCCTTGGGCGTCAGCGCCGCCGCCTTCTTCGCCGCGGCCGTCGAGGCCTGCAGCGCGGCGACCGACTGCGCGGTCTGCGCGCGCGCCGCGGCCGACACGCCGGTGGCGCTCGACAGCCCGTTCAGCGAGCGCGCCGCCTGGTTCAGCGCCGGGCCGGCGGCCTTCAGATAGGCGCCCAGCGCCTGGTCGAAGCAGCCGGAGCGCTCGAGCGCGTTGTTGGCCTTCCCGCTCTGCTTGCAGTCCACCCGGTGGGCGTGCTCCAGCGGCTTGTTGATGATGTTCAGAACCCGGTCGTTCTGCCAGTAGGTCAGCGAGAACGCCAGGACGAAGGCGACGATGCACAGGATGATCCGGGTGCGCAGCTCGTCGAGGTGCTCGACGAGGCTCAGCCGGTCCTCGTGCCCGACGGGCCGGATGGCGGGCAAGGGCTAGCTGCCGGGGCGCGTGGCGGACTCGTCGCGCGCGCCGGTCGGCGCCTTCGTCGCATCCGGGAGCGGATCGAGCACGTCGGCCTGCTGGGCCCGCGTGAGCTCGGGACGGGCCGGCGCAGCGGCGCCCGCCTCGGCCTCCTCGTCGGCCGCGTCGTCCTCGTCGGCCTTCCGCGTGAGCGAGTCCTTGAACTCGCGCATCCCGCCGCCCAGCTGCCGCCCGAGGGAGGGCAGGCGCTTGGGCCCGAAGACGAGCAGGATGACGACGAGGACGATGAGGAGTTCTGGCAAGCCGGGCATTGGATTCGGGCCTCAGTTGGGGGTCTGCAGAGGTTAACGCGCAAGGGGCCGGATCGGCTGAACTTCCGCGGCTATCCGCGTGCGGACGAATGGACGAGCGACGGTTCAAGTTCGTCAAGACCACGTCCGACAACCGGAGTGTCACGCAGCGTCAACTTTCTCGATCCGAGCCGAAGCCGATGAGCCTCCACGATCCCCACCACTACGTCCGCCGCGTCGTCCTGCCCTCGGGCAAGACCATCGAGGTCGTGTACTTCGAGGACCAGGAGCAGACGTCCGGCTCCGCTCCCGTCGCCGCCACGCCGGCGCCGAGCCGCGAGGACTCGATCACCGCGCTGCACGTGTGCGGCGCCTGCACCTCCAGCCTGGTCTACCCGACCGAGTGGGAGGAGGCCGGCGTGACCCATTGGGAGGTCACGCTGCGCTGCCCCAACTGCGAGTGGGCCGGCACCGGCGTCTTCGAGCAGCATCTGGTCGAGCGCTTCGACGAGGAGCTCGACCGCGGCACCGAGGCCCTGGTCCGCGACCTCAAGCGCCTCGCGCACGCCAACATGGAGGACGAGATCGAGCGCTTCACGACGGCGCTCGCCGATGACCACATCGTCCCCGAGGACTTCTAGACCGTCGGGCTCTCCCCGAGTTGCAGGACCACGTCGGGCCGGCTGGGATGCCGGCCCGCCGTATTTAACGCGCGCGCGCGTCTACGAGTAGCGCGCGACGACGCCGTCGGCGACCAGCAGCAGGGCCTTGCGCTCGCGCTCGGGCAGCCCGTCGGGAACGACGGCCTGGGCGGCCGCGACGTGCTCCAGCGCGACCCCGCGCGCCTCGTCGAGCGCGCCCGTGGCGGCGATCCGGTCGCAGATCGCCTCGGCCTGCTCCGGCGTGACGATCCCGCGGGGATCCACCGCCGCGAGCGACGGGTCGCGCTCGCGCGCGAGGATGAACGGCAGCGTGACCGTGCCGTCCAGCAGGTCGGTCCCGCGATGCTTGCCGGTGCGCTCGGCGGGCCCTGCGACGTCGAGGACGTCGTCGAGGATCTGGAAGGCCAGGCCGATCCGCCGGCCGAACTCGCGCAGCGCCTCGGCACCGGCGGTCCCGCCGCCCGCCTCCAGCGCTCCGAGCATGCACGCGGCCTCGAACAGGCGCGCGGTCTTCAGCTCGCAGCGGCGCAGGTAGCGCTCCAGCGGGATCGTCGCGTCAAACGCGTCGGCGCGCTGCAGCAGCTCGCCGCGGGCCAGCGCGGACCCCGCGTCGCTGAGCGCGCGGACCTGCTCCGCATCGCCGTTGGCGGCCAGCAGCGCGAAGGCGCGCGAGAAGAGCAGGTCGCCGGTCTGCTTGGCGGCATCGCGGCCCGCCGCCGCGAAGACGGTCGGCCGGCCGCGGCGCAGCGGCGCGAGATCGAGCACGTCGTCGTGGACGAGCGTCGCGCTGTGGACGAGCTCGACGGCCGCGGCCGCGCGCACCAGCCCGTCGGCGGGCTCGACCGGTCCGCCCGCGGCGAGGATCACCAGCAGCGGGCGCAGCCGCTTTCCGCCGGCGGCGATCGTCGAGCCGGCGTGCTCGGCGAGCACCGGTCCGTGCCCTCCCGCGACCGCCGTCAGCAGGACCTCGACGGCGTCGAGCAGCGGCAGGACGTGCGGGCCGCCCGCGTGGACGATCGCGGTGACGGGCCCGTCGGCGGTGGCCGGCGCAGCACCGGCCGCGCGCGGCCCGCCGGCCCCGGTCACGTCGAAGGGTGGTTGCCGTTGACCGAGGGCGCCGCGGGGCCGCCCGGCTTGGTCCCGACGTGCAGGGCGATGATGCCGCCCGCGGTCAGCACCCACCGGATCTGCTCGAGCCCGGCGCGCTCCATGACGGCGGCCAGGCCGGCGGGCTCTGGGAACCGCTTGACGCTGTTGGGCAGGTAGTCGTAGGCGTCGCTGTCGCCCGCGATCTTGCCGATGAGCGGCACGAGGCGGTCGAACCAGAGCGAGAAGAACGTCGACAGCGGCGGGCGCTGGGGCGTGGTGATCTCGAGGATCACGACGTGGCCGCC
>JAOPZP010000197.1 GCA_025964055.1 Conexibacter sp. | reverse complement strand
CTGAGCACATTGGCGTGCGAGCCGGTCGATGGACTACCCTGGAGGGATGAAGCCTTCGCTGACCCAGTCCCAGCTCGTCAAGGAACTGGCCGGTACGGCCGCCAAGCTGGATTCCCCGAAGCTCACGGGTGAGAAGCGCATGGCGTTGCTGCGCCGTCAGGCCCAGCTCGGCGACCTGCGCGACATGATGGCCGAGCGCGCCCGCCGCGCCCAGCAGTAGCCGTGGCCTGATGGCCTCGGCGCCCCGCCTGGACGACCTGCGGGCCGAGGTGCGTCACCTGCGCGAGCGCCGCGACCTCTACCAGGCCAAGATGTACGGGTCGCGTCCGACGTCGATGACCCGCATGCGCGAGCTCGAGCGTGAGCTGGCCGGCGCCGAAGAGCGCCTGCAGTTCGCCGAGCGCCAAGCCCGCGGCTGATCGCCGCTGCTGCACGCACGATCGCTGACTGTAAGCGTCGGTACGCCACTGCTCTCGTAGTGTCATCGGGGCGCCGGGATTTGAACCCGGGACCCCCTGCTCCCAAAGCAGGTGCGCTACCAGGCTGCGCCACGCCCCGATGAGGCGAGTCTAGTGGTCGCCCCGCAGCATCCGAAACGCCATGCGCCGTCACGGCCTCCCGCGGCTTGGGGAGGGCTGGCCGGGTTTGGCACGTCTGCGCCCTGACACTGGCTAGTACAGCCGTCCAGAAGCGCCGTCGCACGTCCCACGAAGACCCCGCTCCCGCCGACCACGGTGGCGAGGCGGCGCGGCACGTCCGCGCCCATGCACCGCCGTCCCTCTCCCCCTTCCCGCTTCCCCGTGAGCTGTTCCATGCCCCGAATCCTCCCTGCGCTCGCCCTGGCCGCGATCGCCACCTTCCTGCTGATCCTCCCCGGCGCCGCGAGCGCCGCGAGCTCCTGCCCCGGCGCCGGCGCCCGGCCCACGGCGGCCAACGCCGCGCAGGTCGGGCAGGCCACGCTCTGCCTGCTCAACCGCCAGCGCGCCGCCCACGGCCTGCCGCGCCTGCACGCCCACCCCTCGCTCGCGCGCGCCGCTCGGTCCTACGCGCAGCTGATGGTGCGCCAGCGCTTCTTCGACCACGTCTCCCCCAGCGGATCGACGATGTCCCAGCGCATCAGGCGTACGCGCTACCTGCGCGGCGTCCGCGGCTGGTCGCTCGGCGAGAACCTGGCCTGGGGCGCCGGCGCAAGCGCCGCGCCGGCCAGCATCGTCCGCGCATGGATGCGCTCACCGGGCCACCGCCGCAACATCCTCGACGGCACCTTCCGGGAGGTCGGCATCGGCATCGTCCCCGGCGCGCCGACCGGCACGCCCGGCGGCGCCACCTACGTCAACGAGTTCGGCCGGCGGTCCTAGGACTCGCCGGTCGCTGGTCTAGTGTCGCGACCCATGGCCGACGTCCAAGCCTTTCGCGCCCTCCGCTACGACCTCGGCGTCGTCGGCTCCCTGGAGTCGGTGATCGCCCCGCCGTATGACGTCATCGACCCGCAGCAGCGCGCGGGCCTCGCCGCCCGCTCGGCCCACAACGTCGTCGGCATCGACCTGCCCCAGGCGCCGCTCGGCGGCGACGCCTACGAGGAGGCCGCGCGCCTGCTGGCGCTGTGGCGCAGCCAGGGCGCGGTCGTGCGCGACGAGACGCCGGCGCTCTGGGCGCTGCAGCAGGACTACGTCGGCCCCAACGGCCGGGCGCTGTCGCGCCGCGGGATCTTCGCGCGCGTGCGCATCGAGGAGTACGGCGCCGGCCGCATCCGCCCGCACGAGCGCACGCATCCGGGCCCCAAGGAGGACCGGCTGCGCCTGACGCGGGCGACCAAGGCCAACCTCTCGCCGATCTTCAGCCTCTACGACGACCCCGCCGGCGCCGCCTGGGGCGCGCTGGAGCCGCACCTGGCGGGCGACCCCTGGGGCGAGGCGACCGACGCCGACGGCACGGTCAACCGCCTCTGGCGCATCGACGACGGCGGCGCGATCGCCCGCGTCAAGATCGCCATGGGCGACACCGAGCTGCTGATCGCCGACGGCCACCACCGCTACGAGACCGCCCGCGTCTACGCCGAGGAGATCGGCGGCGAGGGTGACCACCGCTACGTGCTGATGTGCCTGGTCGCGCTGCAGGACCCGGGCCTGACGATCTTCCCGACGCACCGGCTGTTGAACAAGGTCAAGGACCCCGCGGTCCAGCAGAAGCTCGGCCGCTACCTGCGCGAGACGTTCGACGTCACGCCGATCGAGCAGTCCGAGCTGCGGCCGCCCGACGGCGACGGACCGCTGACCATGGGCTACATCGACAGCTTCCACCAGCAGGCCTACCGGCTGGTGCTCAAGGACCAGGCCACCGCCGACGCCGCGCTGGCGCAGTACCCCGAGCCCTACCGCCACCTCGACACGGCGGTGCTCGAGGCGCTCGTGCTCGAAGGCGTGCTCGGCATGACCGAGGACGACATCGCCCACCTCGACGGCCTCGGCTACTCGCGCACCGACGACGAGGCCCTGCAGGCCGTGCTCTCCAAGGACTACGACTGCGCCTTCTTCCTCCGCGGCAGCCCCGTGCGCCAGGTCCAGGAGATCGCGGCCGCGGGCGTCAACATGCCGCCGAAGTCGACCTTCTTCTATCCCAAGGTGCCGACTGGACTTCTGTTCAACCCACTCGGGTGAGCGGTTTGCCATCATCGGGGCCGAAGGACTGACGACCCAACCTCTTCGCAGCAAAGGCTTCCGCATGAAGGCGACCGCCAATCGATCCGGCACGCTCCGCCAGGCGATCCGTATCCGTGACCACCAACTCGTCGTCGACGAGCCCACCGACAAGGGCGGCGAGGACACGGGTCCGAGCCCGCAGGAGCTCCTGGCCGCGAGCCTCGCGGCGTGCACCGCCATCACGATGGAGATGTACGCCAACCGCAAGGGCTGGGACGTCGGGGACGTCGAGGTCGCTTGTGACTACACGCCTGCCGAGCGCGGCTGTCCGACGCGGTTCAACCTGATCCTGCGCTTCCCCGACTCGATGGACGACGAGCAGGTCGAGCGCCTGCGCGTCATCGCCGCCAAGTGCCCGGTCCACCGGACCCTCGAGGGCGAGGTGATGTTCGACGAGCGCGTCGAGCGCGTCACGCTCGCGGGCTGACCTGCGAGAGCGGCTGCGGGCGGTCCTCCTCGACCCCGTCGAGGCCGCCGCACTCGACGTCCACGGCCGCACCGACGCGGCCGTGCTCGTCCCGCTGTTCGTGAACGCCGACGGCGAGCCGTCGGTGGTGCTGACGCGCCGGCGCGACGACCTGCGCCGCCACGGCGGCGAGATCTCGTTCCCCGGCGGCCGTCAGGATCCGGAGGACGCCGACCTCTGCGCGACGGCGCTGCGCGAGGCGGAGGAGGAGATCGGCCTTGCGGCCGAGGGCGTAGAGCTGATCGGCGCGCTGCAGCCCACGCCGACCATCGCCACCAACTTCGCGGTCTACCCCTTCGTCGGGCTGATCGAGCCGGGGCAGGCGTGGCGACCGGCCGAGGCCGAGGTCGCCGAGGTGCTGGAGCTCACGCTGCGCGAGCTGCAGGACGGCTACGCGCGGCGGCCGCTGCTGCGCCGCGGCATCCCGTTCCGGACCGACACCTACCTCGTGGGCGAGAACCTGGTCTGGGGCGCGACGGCGCGGATGCTCGCCGACCTCTTCGAGCGCCTCGCCGCGCTCTAGCGCCCGCGCGGGGCCGCGAGGACCCCGTCGACGGCCGCCAGCACGGCGGCGACCCAGGCGTCCTCGTCCGCGCGTGAAACGTCGAGGATCGCGTGCGGGATCTCGTTGAAGTCGGCCATCCGGGCGACCTCCGCGGCACCGCCCTCGGTGCCCTCGTAGACCACGCCACGCACGGTCGTGTCGATGGTGCGCTCCATCATCATCGTGAGGCGCGAGCCGTGCAGGTCGCCGTCGGGCGCGCGGCCCATGAGCCACAGCAGCACGGTGGCGCTCTCCAGCGCGTAGCGCAGAGAGCCGATGCGGTCGGGGTCGCCGATCCAGCACTCGGCGCCGGCCGCCTCGATCTCGGGCCGGAACGCCTCATGGCGCGTGACGAACCGCACGGCGTGGCCGTCGGCGGTCAGCGCGCGGGTCAGCG
>JAOPZP010000605.1 GCA_025964055.1 Conexibacter sp. | reverse complement strand
CGGCCCAAGATGATGTCGAACGCGACGACCGCGTTGATCCCGAGCCCCGAGGCGAGGGCGAACGGCAGGTTCGTCGCGACGCCCATCAGGATCGTGAACCCGGCCGCCGCAAGCGCCGTGGCGACCGCGACGGCGTTGAACGGCAGCCCGGCGCTCGAGAGGATCGCCGGGTTGACGAACACGATGTAGGACATCGTGAGGAACGTGACCGTCCCGCCGAGGACCTCGCGGCGGACGGTCGTCCCGCGCGCGGCGAGATCGAAGTGGCGCGGTGCGGTGCTCAGGGGGTCAGTCCTCGGGCGCGAACCACAGGACGCCGAGCGGCGGCAGCGTCATCGGCGCCGAGGTCGGCTGGCCGTGCCACGGCAGCGGCTCCGCGTCGACGCCGCCCAGGTTGCCCGTGCCCGAGCCGCCGTACTGCTCGGCGTCGGTGTTGAGCACCTCGCGCCAGCGGCCGCCGCGCGGCAGCCCGACGCGATAGCCCTCGCGCGGGATCGGCGTCAGGTTCATGACGCAGACCAGGACGCGGCCGTCGCGCGACGTGCGCGCGAAGGCGACGACGCTGTTCTCGGCGTCGTTGGCCTCGATCCAGAAGAAGCCCTCGGGGTCCTCGTCGCGCTGCCAGAGCGCCGGCTCGTCGCGGTAGGCGTGGTTGAGGTCGCGCACGAGGTTCTGCACGCCGGCGTGGCCGGCGTTCTCGAGCAGGTGCCAGTCCAGCGACCGCTCGGCCGACCATTCGTCGACCTGCGCGAACTCCTGGCCCATGAACAGCAGCTTCTTGCCGGGATGCGCCCACTGGTAGGCGTACAGCGCGCGGACGTTGGCGCGCTTCTGCCAGTCGTCGCCGGGCATCCGCGAGTAGATGGTGCCCTTGCCGTGGACGACCTCGTCGTGGCTGAGCGGCAGGATGAAGTTCTCGCTGAAGGCGTACATCAACGAGAACGTCAGCTCGTGGTGGTGGTAGCGGCGGTGGATGGGGTCGTGCTGGAAGTAGTCCAGCGTGTCGTGCATCCATCCCATGTTCCACTTGAACCCGAAGCCCAGCCCGCCGACGTAGGTCGGGCGCGACACGCCCGGCCAGGCCGTCGACTCCTCCGCCGCGGAGATGACGCCGGGCTCGCGGGCGTGCAGGACCTCGTTGAGCTCCTTGAGGAACGCGACCGCCTCGAGGTCCTCGCGACCGCCGAACTCGTTGGGGACCCACTCCCCGGCCTTGCGCGAGTAGTCCAGGTACAACATGGACGCCACGGCGTCGACCCGCAGGCCGTCGGCGTGGTACTCGTCGCACCAGAACAGGCCGGAGGCCAGCAGGAAGTTGCGGACCTCGTTGCGGCCGAAGTTGAAGACGAGCGTGCCCCACTCGGGGTGCGCGCCGCGCCGCGGGTCCTCGTGCTCGTAGAGCGCGGTGCCGTCGAAGCGCGCCAGCGCCCAGTCGTCGCGTGGGAAGTGCGCCGGCACCCAGTCCAGCAGGACGCCGATGCCGTGCTCGTGCATGCGCTCGACGAACGCCTTGAGGTCGTCGGGCGTTCCCAGCCGCGGGTCCGGGGCGAAGTAGCCGGTGACCTGGTAGCCCCAGGAGCCGGTGAACGGGTGCGCCATCACCGGCAGCAGCTCGACGTGGGTGAACCCCATGTCGTTGGCGTAGGCGGCCAGCTCGTCGGCGAGCTGCGCGTAGGTCAGCACGCTGTCGGGGTCGTCGGGGTCGCGACGCCAGGAGCCGAGGTGGACCTCGTAGACCGAGACAGGCTGCGCATGCGGGATCTGCTCGCGGCGCTGCGCGAGCCAGGCGTCGTCGTCCCACTCGTGGCGGCTGCGCGAGACGATCGCCGCGGTCTTGGGCGCGACCTCGACCTCGCGGGCGTACGGGTCGGTCTTCAGCCGGATCTCGCCCTCCTGCGTGCGGATCTCGAACTTGTAGAGCGCGCCCTCGCCGACGCCGGGGAGGAAGATCTCCCAGATGCCCGAGGAGCCGAGCGCCCGCATCGGGTTCAGCCGGCCGTCCCAGCTGTTGAACTCGCCGACGACCGCGACCGCCTTGGCCGACGGGGCCCAGACCGCGAAGGCCGTCCCCTCGATGCCGTCGACGGTGCGCAGGTGGCCGCCGAGGTACTCGTAGATCTCCTCGTGGCGCCCCTCGCCGGCCAGGTGGAGGTCGAGCTCGCCGACGGTCGGCGGGAAGGCATAGGGGTCGGGCGCGGTGACCGCGAGGCCGTCGGGGTAGCGCGTCTCGAGCTCGTAGCGCAGCGGCGGCTTGACGCCGTCGACGTGCGCGACCCACACGCCGGCGGGGTGCACGAGCTCGCAGCCGTAGTCGAGGCCGCCGTCCACGTGGACGGCGACGTGCTCGGCGCCGGGCCGCCATGCGCGGACGATCGTGCCGCCGTCGCCGTCGTCGTGCGCGCCCAGCAGGCGGTGCGGGTCGCCCAGCTCGCCCTTGGCGAGGGCGTCGGCGTCCGTCTGCCAGGCCTTCGTGAAGCGGTCCTCCGACATCTGGCGGCTCATGCCTCCGGCTCCCTTTCGGGGTCGAGGAGTCGGGCGATCCCCGCGACGGGGATCTTGACCCAATCCGGGCGGTTGTCCAGCTCGTAGCGCAGCTCGTAGACGGCCTTCTCCAGCTCGAAGACCGCGAGCAGCCGCTCGACCGCGGCGCGGCCGGGCGGCAGCAGGCTCGTGTCGGTCTCGTGCAGGTAGCCGTCGAGGTAGGCACCGCGCACCTCGTGCTCCCAGCCGGCCGGCGCGCCGGCGCCGTGCAACAGCTCGGAGGCCGACGCCGCGTAGGCGAAGGAGCGCAGCATGCCCGCGACGTCGCGCAGCGGCGAGCGCTTGCGGCGGCGCTCGACGAGCGTGCGGGCCGGCTCGCCCTCGAAGTCCAGGACGGTCCAGCCACCGTCGTCGGTGTGCATGACCTGGCCGAGGTGGAAGTCGCCGTGGTGGCGGATCACCCGCCCGGCGGAGCCGACGTTGGTGAGCGTGCGCAGCTTCTCGCGCACCTCCTCGCCGCGCCCGCGGATCGGCGCCAGCTCGTCGCCGTCGGGCAGGCCGACGAACACCGACTCGATCTCCTCGTCGACCGTGGCGGTCAGCAGGCCGAGCGCCTCGGCCGAGGTCTCCTCGGGCGAGAACGCCGGGTCCTGGTTCTCGGAGCCCAGCACGGTGTGCAGGCGGCCGGTGACCTCGCCCAGCGCACGTGCCCGCGCGATGAACCGCGCCGGGTCCTCGCCGAGGTCGGCCAGCGCCAGGTCCCAGCCGTCGGTCGCGCCGACCAGGAACTCCTGGACGATGCCGAGCGTCGCGTCGATGAGGCGGCCCGAGTGCGTGTACCAGCCGCGCAGCGCCGCGATGTGCGGGAAGTCGCGCTCGGTGAGGAAGCGCAGGATCTCGAGCTCGGGGTTGGGCCCGGCGCCGAGGCGACGGTAGGCCTTGAGCACGAGGCGCTCGTCGAGCACGACCGAGGAGTTGGACTGCTCGGCGCCCATCGGGCGCACGGTGCCGACCTCGCGCAGCCCGGGGCCGAGCGAGCGGAACTCCGCGACGCCCTGCCCGGTGGCGATGTCGGTGTTCTCGGCGATGAGGTGCACCAGCTGGCGGACCATGTCCTCGTCGGTCATCGCGTCGTAGATCGCCATGCCGTCGTTGACCGCGATGACGCCCTCGGTCCACTCGCCCTCGGGCCGTGCTCCGATCGGCAGCTGGTACAGCTCGTGGGTGCCGGGCAGGAACTCGACCTGGAGCACCGCGATGCCGAGCGGCTGCTCGGTCAGCGGGATCGTCTCCAGCAGGCGGAAGTGCGCGACCTCGCGCGACTTGGATCCGAACCAGCGCTGGGCCAGCACGAACTCCCGCAGCTCGTCCTCGCCGGGCAGGCGCAGCTCTCGGGTCGTGCTCATGTGGTCGCCATGCGAGCGCTCTGCGCGAGTCATGTCGCGGCCTCCTGCTCGTCGTCGTCGTCCTCGTCGGGGTCCTTCTCCAGCACGAACCAGAAGAACCCGCGCGGCGCAAGGGTCAGCAGGTACGGCAGCTCGCCGATGCGCGGGAAGCGCGACCGGCCGAACATCTCGACCGGGTAGCGGCCCTCGAACTCCGAGAGGTCCAGCTCGACGGCCTGCGCGGAGCGCGCGACGTTGTGCACGCACATGATCACGTCGTCGGCATAGGTGCGCAGGTGGGCGAAGATGTGCGGGTTCTCGGGGTGCAGCGGGCGGTACTCGCCCAGCCCGAAGACGGGGTGCTCCTTGCGCAGGGCGATGAAGCGGTGCAGCCAGCGCAACAGCGACGTCGGGGTGCGCAGCTGGGCCTCGACGTTGACGGCCTGGAAGCCGTAGACCGGGTCCATCAGCGGCGGCGCGTAGAGCTGGGCGAAGTCGGCGCGGCTGAACCCGCCGTTGCGGTCGCCCGTCCACTGCATCGGCGTCCGCACGCCGTCGCGGTCGCCGAGGTAGATGTTGTCGCCCATGGCGATCTCGTCGCCGTAGTAGAGGACCGGCGAGCCCGGCAGCGAGAACAGGATCGCGGTCATCAGCTCGATCTCGTCGCGCCCGTTGTCCAGCAGCGGGGCGAGGCGCCGGCGGATGCCGACGTTGATCTTCATCCGCGGGTCCTTGGCGTACTCGCCGTACATGTAGTCGCGCTCCTCGTCGGTCACCATCTCGAGCGTCAGCTCGTCGTGGTTGCGGAGGAACAGGCCCCACTGCGCGGTGCGCGGGATCTCCGGCGTGCGCTCGAGGATCTCGAGCATCGGCGTCGCGTCCTCGCGGCGCAGCGACATGAACATGCGCGGCATCACGGGGAAGTGGAAGGCCATGTGGCACTCGTCGCCCTCACCCTGGCCGTAGTACGCGACGACGTCCTCGGGCCACTGGTTGGCCTCGGCCAGCAGGACGCGGTCGGGGTACTCCTCGTCGACGGTCTTGCGCACCTTGCGCAGGAACTCATGGGTCTCCTCGAGGTTCTCGCAGTTGGTGCCCTCGCGCTCGTAGAGGTAGGGCACGGCGTCGAGGCGGAAGCCGTCGAGCCCGCGGTCCAGCCAGAAGCGCAGGACGTCCATCATCTTCTCGTGGACGACCGGGTTGTCGTAGTTGAGGTCGGGCTGGTGGGAGAAGAAGCGGTGCCAGTAGTACTGGCCGGCGACCGGGTCCCAGGACCAGTTCGACGTCTCGGTGTCGGTGAAGATGATGCGCGCGTCCTGGTACTTCTCCTCGGTGTCGGACCACACGTACATGTTGCGCTCCGGCGACCCGGCCGGCGCGTTGCGCGCCTGCTGGAACCACTCGTGGTCGCTGGAGGTGTGGTTCATCACGAGGTCGGCGATGACGCGGATGCCGCGCTCGTGCGCCGCCAGGATGAAGGTCTCGAAGTCCTCGACGGTCCCGTAGTCGGGGTGGATCGAGTAGAAGTCGGCGATGTCGTAGCCGCCGTCGCGCAGCGGGCTGGCGAACATCGGCAGCAGCCAGATGCAGTCGACGCCGAGCCACTGCAGGTAGTCGAGCTTCTCGGTCAGCCCGACGAAGTCGCCCGAGCCGTCGTCGTTGCCGTCGTAGAA
>JAOPZP010000162.1 GCA_025964055.1 Conexibacter sp. | reverse complement strand
ACGAGTCGCTCATGATCCTGAGCTACCTGGCGGCCGAGACCAAGGACGTCACGCTCGGCGTCGCCTGCCTGGTGCTGCCGCTGCGCAACCCCATCTACGCGGCCAAGCAGACGGCCACGCTGGATCGGCTGTGCGACGGCCGGCTGATCGTCGGCGTCGGGCTGGGCTCCAAGGCGAGCATGGAGTCCAACGAGTTCGACGTGTTCGGCATCTCGTCCACGCGGCGCGGCACGATGACCGACGACTACATGCAGGCGATGCAGGCGATCTGGACGCAGCCGCTGGCCAGCTACGACGGCCGCTACGTGCAGTTCTCCGACGCGGAGATGTTCCCGAAGCCGCTGCAGTCGCCGCACCCGCCGATGTGGGTGGGCGGGTGGACCGATCACGCCGCGGTGCGCACCGCCAAGTACGGCGACGGATGGATCCCCGGCTGGCTGTCGCCCTCGGAGATGGCGCGCGGCGCGCAGCTCCTGCGCGAGACCGCCATCGAGCACGGGCGCGATCCGAAGGCCATCACCATCGCCGTCGAGAAGCTCGCCGCGATCGCGCCGACCCGCGACGCCGCGCTCGAGCGCGCGCTGCCCACCGTCCGCACGAGCAGCAACACCTACGAGCGCGACGTCGACGACATCCAGTTCGCCCTGGACCGCCACATCTTCGGCTCGGTGGACGACGTCCGCCGCCGCGTGGCGGAGTTCGTCGACGCCGGGGTCACGCACTTCGAGCTGAAGTTCGTGTACCCGACCATCGACGACCTCCTCGGTCAGATGGAGCTGTGGGCGCAGGAGATCCTGCCCGCCTATCGCGACTGAGCGTCGATGCCCGAGCACGACGACCTGCCCGCGTGGTCCTCGTGGCTGGACCCGGCCGACCGGCGGCTCTATGAGCTCGCCGGCTACCGGGGCGCCGTTGCGCCGGGCGGTCGCACCGCGCTGCTCGTGATCGACGTCACGCGCGGCTTCGTCGGCTCGCGGCCCCAGCCGGTGGCCGACGCGGTGCGCGAGCATTCCACGAGCTGCGGCGAGCGGGCGTGGTCGGCGCTGCCCCACATCGGGCTGCTGCTCGGCGCGTTCCGCGCCGCCGGCGCCCCGGTGGTGTTCACCCGGGCCGATCGCCGCGCCCAGGCGGCGATCGGCCGCGCGACGACCCGCGAGCCGGCAGGCGAGCGCCACCGCGACGCCGACGCGTTCGTGGACGGCGCCGAGCCCGAAGCGGGGGAGTGGGTCTGCGAGAAGGCGCGGGCGAGCGCCTTCTACGGGACGCCGCTGGAGGCCTACCTGCGATCGCGAGGCGTGGAGACCGTCGCCGTCTGCGGCGGGACGACGTCCGGCTGCGTGCGCGCCTCCTGCGTCGACGCGTTCTCGGCGGGATTCGGCGTCCTCGTGGCCGAGGACGGCTGCTTCGACCGCGCGGCGCAGCCGCACCTGGCCAACCTCTTCGATCTGCACGCCAAGTACGGCGCCGTGCTGAGCGCGCAGGCGATCGCGGAGCGGCTGGGACCGTGCTAGGCGCCGAGCATCAGGTGCTCGCGCGAGAGCTCGCCGACGTCGGCCACGCCGAGCTGGGTCAGCGTCGTGCGCAGCTCGCCGGTGACCAGCTCCAGCGCGCGCACGACGCCGTCCTCGCCGCCGGCCGCCAGGCCCCAGCACATGAGCCGGCCGACGAGCACTGCGCGCGCGCCCAGAGCGAGCGCCTTGGCCACGTCGGTGCCGCGCATGATCGATCCGTCGACGGCCAGCTCGATGCGGTCGCCGACCGCGTCGGCGATGCGCTGCAGGGACTCGATCGCCGCAGGCTGGTGGTCGAGCTGGCGGCCGCCGTGGTTGGAGACGATGACCCCGGCGAGCCCGAGGTCGGCGGCGCGCTCGGCGTCGGCCACCGCGGTGATCCCCTTGAGCACGAGCGGGAGGGCCACCTCGTCGCGCAGCCAGGCGACGTCCTCCCAGGTCATGGTGGGCGCGCCGGCGCGGCCGAGTCCGGTCCGGTCGAGGTTGGGGGTCGTCAGCGCCGCGCGCCGCTGCAGGATGTGGCGGCGCTCGCGGTCGCGCCAGCCGTCGGTGGGGCTGTCGACGGTGATGCAGAGCGCGGCGTAGCCGCTGTCGCTCGCGCGCTGGGCCAGGTCGCGGGCGAGCGCGCGGTCGCTGCGGACCGAGAGCTGGAGCGCCAGCGGTCCGGGCGAGTCGGCCGCGACCTCCTCCAGGGAGGGCGAGGACAGCACGCCGATCCATGCGGCGGTGCCCGCGCGGTGCGCGGCGCGGGCACACGCGGCGGCGCCCCGCGGGTCGAGCAGCGCGATCGAGCCGACCGGCGCGAGCATGACCGGGCTGTCGAGCTCGAGGCCGGCGAAGCTGGTGGCGAGGCGGGGCGTGCCGGCACCGCGCAAGGCGCGCGGCGCGAACAGCAGCGCGTCGAGCGCGGCGCGGTTGCGGGCCACGGTCGCCTCGGTGCCGGCGCCGCCGTCCACGAAGTCCCAGACGTCATCAGGCAGGCGCCGGCGGGCCAGCGCGACGAGGTCGCCGACCGTGCGGCAGTCGGACGCGAGCGCGTCCTCCGGCGGGTCCGTCAGAGCCACGTCTTCACCATGAGGAGTGATAGTATCCAAAATCCAATGTCGTTCCACAGGCGATCGGCTCGCCGAGCACCCGCCCGCGTCGCGTGCTGATCCTCAGCGACTTCCGTCTGCACCGGCCCGCGTCGCTGGCCGATGCGCTGCTGCTGCGCGCAGAGCTCGGCGACGAGGGTGCGGTCTACGCCGGAGGCACCGAGCTGCTGCTCGCGCTGAAGATGGGCGTGCTGGAGTACGAGCACCTGATCGACATCAAGCGCTGCCCGGAGCTGCGCGGCGTGCAGCAGGTCGACGGCACGGTCCGCATCGGCGCCGCGACCACCCATCGCGACCTGGAGACGTCGCCGCTGCTGGCGCGCCTGCTGCCCGCGCTGGCCGAGCTGGAGCGCCACGTGGCGAACATCCGCGTCCGCGCCGCCGGCACGATCGGCGGCAACCTCGCGTTCGCCGAGCCCCACGCCGACCCGCCGGCGATGCTCACGGCGCTGGACGCCCGGGTGGAGCTCGCCGGCCCCGCCGGCGTCCGCGAGCTGCCGGTCGAGGACTTCGTGCTCGGCGCCTACGAGACCGCGCTGGGCGACGACGAGCTGGTCACGGCCGTCGTCGTCCCGGTCCCGCCGGCGGGCGTCCGCGCCACCTACCGCAAGCTGGCCACGCTCGAACGGCCGACCGTCGGGGTGGCCGTCATGGGCGAGGTGGCCGGCGACACGTTCGCCACGGCGCCGGCGGTCGTCGTCGGCGCGGTCGACGAGCGGCCGCTGCGGGTCGACGCGACACCGCTGGCCGGCGCGTCGGTGCGCGACCGCGACGCGCTGGAGGCGGTGGTCGAGGCGGCGCGGGACCTCGTCGATCCGGTCGACGACCTGTCCGGCTCGGCCGACTACAAGCGTCACCTCACCGGCGTCGTCACCCGACGCGCGCTGGAGCACATCGTCGACCCGGGGAGCCCGTCGTGAGCGACACCACCACCACGGCCGTCACCGGCCGCATCAACGGCCGCGAGCAGACGCTGCAGATCGACAACGCCGACCTGCTGCTCGACGTGCTGCGCGACCTCGGGCTGCGGGGGGCGAAGCCCAGCTGCGAGATGGAGGTCTGCGGGGCCTGCACCGTGCAGCTCGACGGGCTGCCGGTCAGCGCCTGCACGACGCTCGCCGCCGAGATCGACGGGCGCGACGTGGAGACGATCGAGCACCTCGACGCCGACGGCACGCTGCATCCGGTGCAGGAGGCCTTCCTGCGGCACTCGGCGCTGCAGTGCGGCTTCTGCACACCGGGGATGGTGATGACCGCCAAGGCGCTGCTCGAGCAGGACCCGGACCCCTCGCGGGAGGACGTCGTGCACTGGCTCGAGGGCTCGATCTGCCGCTGCACCGGCTACGCGACGATCATCGACGCCGTCCTGGACGCCGCGGAGGTGATGCGTCGTGCCCGATGAGCTGAAGGTCGTCGGACACTCGGTTCCCCGCGTCGACGGGCCGGCGAAGGTCACCGGCCGCGCCCCGTACGCGCTGGACCTGACCGTGCCCGGCATGGTCCACGGCATCGCGGTGCGCTCCGAGCGCGCGCACGCGCGGATCGTGTCGATCGACGTCGAGGCCGCCGAGGCGGCGCCCGAGGTGCTGGCGGTGGTGACGGCGGCGTCGGTCGCCCCGCTCGACGTCCGCTTCGGGCACGTCGCCCGCGACCATCCGGCGCTGGCGTGCGATCGCGTGATGTACCACGGCGAGCCCGTCGCGCTGGTCGTCGCCCGCACCCCGCGCGCGGCGGCCCGCGCGGCACGGCTGGTGCGCGTGCACTACGACGAGCTCGACGCCGTCATCGACGCCGAGACCGCGCTGCAGGACGACGCTCCGCTGCTGCACCCCGACCGCGTCGCCCCGCTCGGCGACGCCGGGCTCGACGCGGGCGCCGCCGACCTGACCGGCAACCTGTGCGCCGAGTCGACGGTCGGCTGGGGCGACGTCGACACGGCGATGGCGGCCGCCGATCTGGTCGTCGAGGGCGAGTACCGCTACCCGATGCTGTACGGCTACGCGATGGAGCCCTACAACGCGATCGCCTCCTTCGAGGAGGGGACGCTGGTCGTCCACTCGACCGCGCAGCACCCCTACATGGTGCGCGAGGACCTGGCGCGGATGTTCGGCCTGCCGCTCGCCCGCGTGCGCGTGGTCGTGCCCTACGTCGGGGGCGGCTACGGCACCAAGTCCTACACCAAGGTCGAGCCGCTGGCGGCGCTCGGCGCCTGGGTCACCGGGCATCCGGTTCGCGTCGCGCTGAGCGTCGAAGAGGCGATGCTGACCACGCGCTCCGACGGCGCCCACATCCGGGCGCGCAGCGGCTTCGCCGCCGACGGCACCCTGCTGGCCCGCGAGTTCGACGTCGTGATGGACTCCGGCGCCTACACCGACAACAGCCCGGTGGTCTGCGCCAAGCTGGCCAACCGCTGCTTCGGCCCCTACCGCGTCCCGGCCGTGCGCGTGCGTGTGCGCTCCGTCTTCACCAACACGGTGCCGGCCAGCTCGCTGCGTGGCTTCGGCGCGCCGCAGGGGGCATTGGCGGGCGAGCTGCAGATGGACGAGGCCGCGCAGCGGCTGTCGATCGACCCGGTGGACCTGCGCCTGCGCAACGTCGTGGCGCCCGGCGAGGAGATCCTGCCTCGCAAGCGGGGGATCGACGCCGACCTTGCCGAGGACCTGCGGATGCTGACTGGCTCGCTGGGCTGGGGCGGCCCCTCGGCGCCGGGCACCGGCATCGGGTTCGGGCTCACCGCCTCCGATGCCGGCGCGCATCCCACCTCGGTGGCGATGGTCCGCCTGCACGCCGACGGCTCGGCCTCCGCCGCGGTCGGCGCCACAGAGCTGGGACAGGGCAGCCGCACGGTGCTCTCGCAGATCGTCGCCGAGTGCCTGGGCCTGCCGTTCGACCGGGTCGCCATCCTGGCCGCCGACACCGGCGCGACGCCGTACGAGCGCACCACGGGCGCCAGCCGCACGACCACCCTGGTCGGCCGGTCGCTGCAGGCGGCGTGCGCCGACGTCCGCCGGCGCGTGCGGGAGGTCGCGGCCGAGGTCGCCGGCGTCGACGCGTCCGCGGTCGTCGACCTCCCCGCCGGCGTGTCGGTCGGCGGCGAGCGCTGGGATTACGCCGAGGTGCTGTCGCGCTGGTTCGGCGCCGGTGGCGAGCTGGTCGGCGTCGGCGAGGTCCGCCGCGCCGGCGAGTTCCAGGCGATGCCGCCGTTCTGGGAGGTCGGCGCCAGCGGCGTGGTCGTCGACGTCGACGCGGAGACGGGGGTCGTCTCCGTCCTCCAGCTGACGACGGTCGGCGACGTGGGCATCGCCATCAACCCGGTCCTCGTCCACGGGCAGGATCTCGGCGCCGCGACGATGGGGCTGGGCGCCGCCCTCTCGGAGGCGCTCGTCTACGACGGCGAGGCGCTGGCGAACCCCAACGTCGTCGACTACCGCGTGCCGCGCAGCTCCGACGTGCCGGACCGGTTGGAGCTGCTGCTGGTCGAGCGCCGTGACGGCATCGGGCCGTTCGGCGCCAAGGGCTCGGGCGAGGGCGCGCTGAACCCGATCGGGAGCGCGGTCGCCGCCGCGGTGGGTCGCGCGATCGGCGTCTTCCCGCACGAGTTGCCGCTCACGCCGGAGCGCGTCTGGCGCCTGGCGCAGGAGCGGGTCGGCGATGTCCGAACCTGAGCGAGGACCCGTCGAAGACGAGCCGCTGACCGGCCGCGACGTGCGTGGACGGCTGGCGCTGGCGACCGGTGCGGCGGTCGGCACGATCTACGGCGTCCAGGGCCTGGCGCCCGCCATCCCCGGCATCCAGGCGCACCTGGGGCTGGGCGACAGCGCGCCCGGACTGCTCGCCGCCGCGTACATGCTCCCCGCGGTGCTGTTCGCGCTGCCGTTCGGCTACCTCGCGGACACGCTCGGGCGCCGGCGCGTCTTCGTCGCGACGGCGCTGCTGTGGAGCCTGGCGGGACTGGCGCAGGCGTGGGCCGGGTCGTTGGGCGTGCTGCTCG
>JAOPZP010000146.1 GCA_025964055.1 Conexibacter sp. | reverse complement strand
CGCGGTCTGCGGGCCCACGATGCCGTCGACGGTCAGGCCGTTGCGCGCCTGGAACGCCCGCACGGCGCGGGCGGTGGCGGCGCTGAAGCGCCCGGTCTGCGGGACGCCGAGGGCGGCCTGCAGTGCGGACACCGGCGAGCCCCCCGACCCGGCGCTGAGCGTCGCGGGGGCCGGCGCCTGGGCGCTGGACTGGGCCAGCGCCAGCGGCCCGCCGAGGGCGAGGACGGCGCCGATGACGGCGACCGAGGTGCTGCCGGAGCGCCGCCGGCGACGGCGGGCGACGGCCAGGCGCTGGGCCAGGGCGGTCCGGCGCAGGCGCGAGCGCTCCAGGGACGCCTGGCAGGCGCGTTCGAGTTCGTGCATCACGAAGGGTGCTCCTATAGCTCTTCACGCCTACGGGGTTAGCTGACGGGCTCGCGCTCAAGAGCTGCGCTACGCCGTGCGATGACGGCGATTCGCCCCGTGGGCCCGATCGCTCGGACCCCTTGGTTCCCCCGCTCCCGACGGTCGTGCCGTCGGAACTCGGCTGGTTGACTTCAGCCGGGAAGACAAGCACATCGCGACGACGTTCGCGGTCCCGCCGGGCGGTTCGGGACCGATCCAACTTCGGGGTGCGCTCCGCCGCTTCGTAGACTCCGACCGGAGCACCATGCCTCCTGAGCCCGAATCACCCCGCCGCAGGGACGACAACAAGCCGACGCCGTGGCGCGTCGAGGGGGCGCCGGAGGCCAAGAAGCAGGGGCCGATGGGGATGCCCCGGCCTCCCGGAGGCCGTCGCTTCCTCTACTTCGTGGTCGCGCTGCTGGCGCTGAACTTCCTGTTCGCCTCGCTGGTACCCAGCAAGACGGACCGCTCGGCCGTGCCGTACTCGCAGTTCCAGACCGAGGTGGACCGGAACAACGTCGCGGAGCTGACCTCCCAGGGCGACGAGATCCAGGGCACGTTCAAGCACGAGGTCACGCCGCAGAAGCTCAACGGCAAGGCCGACAAGCCCAGCACCAAGTTCTCGACGCTGCGCCCGGCGCTGGCGCCGGCCAACGACCCGCTGCTCTCCGAGCTCCAGCAGAAGGGCGTGATCGTCAACGCCAAGCCGCTGGACACCGGCCGCTCGCTCTGGGCCGACATCCTGCTGTTCTTCGGCCCCACGCTGCTGCTCGTGGGCATCTTCGTCTTCGCCGCCCGGCGCGCCTCCGCGGCCGGCGGGATGGGCGGCCTCGGCGGCCTGGGCCGATCGCGCGCCAAGCGCTACGACGTCGGCGAGGTGTCGCGCACGACGTTTGCCGACGTCGCCGGCATCGACGACGCCGAGGACGAGCTGGAGGAGATCGTCGACTTCCTCAAGCGCCCCGAGAAGTACCGGGCGCTCGGCGCGATGATCCCCAAGGGCGTCCTGCTGTCGGGCCAGCCGGGCACCGGCAAGACGCTGCTGGCCCGCGCGGTCGCCGGCGAGGCCGACGTGCCGTTCTTCTCCATGTCGGCCTCCGAGTTCATCGAGATGGTCGTCGGCGTCGGCGCCAGCCGCGTGCGCGACCTGTTCACGCAGGCCAAGGCCGCGGCACCGTCCATCATCTTCATCGACGAGCTCGACGCGATCGGCCGCCAGCGCGGCGGCGGCGCCGGGCTCGGCGGCCACGACGAGCGCGAGCAGACGCTGAACCAGATCCTCACGGAGATGGACGGCTTCACCGGCTCGGAGGGCGTCATCGTCCTCGCGGCGACCAACCGCCCCGACGTCCTGGACGCCGCGCTGCTGCGCCCGGGCCGCTTCGACCGGCGGATCGCCGTCAGCCCGCCCGACGTCGAGGGCCGCGAGAAGATCCTCGAGGTCCACACGCGCTCGGTGCCGCTGGCCGACGACGTCGACCTCAAGGCCATCGCCCAGACCACCCCGGGCATGGTCGGCGCCGACCTGCGCAACCTCGTCAACGAGGCTGCGCTGCTGGCGGCCAAGCAGGAGCATCCCGCGGTCGAGTCCTCCGACTTCTACAACTCGTTCGAGAAGATCGTCCTCGGCACCGAGCGGCGCATCACGCTCAGCCACGCCGAGCGCGAGCGCACCGCCTACCACGAGGGCGGCCACGCGCTGCTCGGCATGCTCGAGCCGGGCGCCGACCCCGTGCGCAAGGTGTCGATCGTCCCTCGCGGCCGCGCGCTGGGCGTGACGTTCCAGTCCCCCGAGGGCGACCGCTACGGCTATGACACCGCCTACCTGCTGGGGCGCATCACCGGCGCGCTGGGCGGCCGGGCCGCCGAGCAGATCGTCTACGGGACGGTCACGACCGGCGCCGAGTCCGACCTCGAGCAGGTCACGCGCATCGCGCGCTCGATGGTCGGCCGGTGGGGCATGTCGGACGAGATCGGCCTCGTGTCGGTCATCTCCGACGAGCCGCAGTACCCCGGCGTCGATCCGGCCTCGGAGGCGACGCGCGAGCTGATCGACCGCGAGGTCCGGCGCATCGTCGAGGAGTGCTACGTCCGCGCCGTGGACGAGCTCACCGAGAACCGCAGCCGGCTCGACAGCCTGGCGCGCGAGCTGCTGGAGCGCGAGACGCTCGACGAGGGCGAGGCATACCGGGCCGCCGGCTTCGAGCGCGGCGCGGCTCCGGGCGACCGGCCGCCGCAGGGCCTGCTCAAGGAGCCGTCGGTGGCACCCGAGCGGCCCGAGCGCCCGCGCACCGCCTGAGCGGTCGCGTCGCGCGACGACGCCGATGCGACGACGCCGCTAGGTGAGGACGAACGCGCGAACCGTGAGGTACGCACCGCCCAGCAGGCCGGCGACCGCGCCGCCGAAGACGAGCATCGCGGCGATCGGGCCGAGGTGCAGCAGCACGCCGGGATCGCCGAGGCCGGCCCAGGCGCCGATCGCGACCACGACGGGCAGCGGCCCGAGGGTCGCGATGCGGGCGTCGCGCTCCGTCCACGCCCGCGATGCGTGGAGCATCGCGATGCCGGTCAGCCAGCCGAGGACGGGCAGCCCGGCGCCGGCGATCACCAGCACGAGCAGCGTCACGAGCTCCCACCAGCCGACCGAGGCCTCCGCCTCGTCGCCCGGCAGCTCGTCGTCGTAGTCGTCGAAAGGCAGTCCCTGCACGTGCGTGGCCACGCTGCGGAGTTCGCACCCGTGGCGCGCGCCCCTGCTCATCCGCAACTTCGGCGCGGCCTCGGCCGTTCCCACCACACGGCCCCGGCGCGCAGCGTCCTCCCGATGAAGTGGCGCCGGGGCCGCTCCTCCTCATGCTCCGAGACGCCCTCACCCGGGCGGCGCTGGCCGCTGCCCTCCTGCTCGCCTGCGCCGCCGGCACCACGCCCGCCGCGCAGGCCGCTCCCCGCGTGCCGATGTACGTCGACGCGGGCACGGCCGGGACGGCCGACGCCACCCGCGCCGCCACGCTGCAGCGCCTCGACGGGCTCGGCGTGCGGGCGTTGCGCATCACGCTCGTGTGGGCCGCCGTCGCGCCCGACGCCGGCAGCGTGCGCCGCCCGGCGCTCGACACGACCGACCCCACCAACTACGACTGGGGCGGCTACGGCCGGCTGATCGACGCCGCGCAGGCGCGCGGCTGGCGCGTGCTCATCACGTT
>JAOPZP010000136.1 GCA_025964055.1 Conexibacter sp. | reverse complement strand
GTGTACTCCACGATCGACTGCGTCCGCGTCAGGAAGTCGATGTACTGCGCGTAGGTGGTCCAGTCGCCGAAGGCGTCGGGGATGCCGCAGCGCGGGAACGACTTCGTGAACGACTGCGTGCGGGCGGAGTGCAGCCCGGAGTCGCGCGCGTCGAGATAGGGCGAGTTGGCGCTGACGGCCAGGAGCGTCGGCAGCACGGGACGCAGCCGGTCGGTCACCGCGATCGCGCGGTCGGCGCCCTGGACGCCGACGTGGACGTGGAGCGAGAACGTGTTGTTGCGTCGCGCGACGTACTGCAGGCCCTCGACGACCCGGCGGTAGTGCTCGGTGTCGATGTTGGGCTGCTCGCGGTAGTCGGCCCACGGGTGGGTGCCCGTCGCACCGAGCGCGACGCCGCGGCGGGACGCGAGGTCGAAGAGGCGGTGGCGGAAGTCGCGCTGGCGGGCCTGCGCGTCGTGGATGTCCTCGCCGCGCCCGGACCGGATCTCGATCTCGCTGGAGATCAGCTCGCCGGCGATCGACTCCGAGAGCGCGGGGTCCGTCGCCGCGGCGGCGTCGCGGAGGTCCTCGAACTGCGGGACCAGGTCGAGGGTCTCCGGATCGAGGATCGCGAACTCCTCCTCCAGGCCGACCGTCCAGTCGGTCGAGGCCGCGAAGGCCTCCGCGGCACGATCGGTGTCGAGGCTCATCTCGCGGCGCCTACGTGAGGTAGAAGTAGAGCGCGTAGAGCAGGTCGACCGCCGGGCTGGAGGTGTGCACCGTCACCTCGGGCGGGACGCGCACGAGCGCCTCGGAGTAGTTGAAGATGATCTTCACCCCGGCCTTCACCAGCAGCTCGGCCAACCCCTGGGCCGCCGCGCTGGGAACGGCGAGCACGCCGACGACGATGTCCTCGTCCTCGATGACCTGCTTGAGGTTGGCGGCGTCGCGGATCTCCAGCGCGCCCACCTTGGTCCCGATCTTCTCGGGATCGGTGTCGAAGATCGCCACGACGCGGAAGCCGTGGTCGGCGAAGACGTCGGACGAGGCGATGGCGCGGCCGAGGTGGCCGGCGCCGAACAGCGCGATGTTGTGCTGGCCGGCCGTGCGCAGGATCTTGCGGATCTGCGAGACGAGGCCGTCGACGTTGTAGCCCACCCCGCGCTTGCCGAACTTGCCGAAGCCCGACAGGTCGCGGCGGATCTGGGTGGAGTTGACCTGCGTGAAGGCGGAGAGCTCCTGCGAGGAGATCGTCTCCTTGCCCTCCTTCTTGGCCTTGGTGAGCACCTGCAGGTAGCGCGCCAGCCGCGCGGCGACGCCCAGCGAGAGCCGCTCGGGCATGCCCGGCTCGGGCGCGGCCCCGTCGGGGCCCTCCGCGCCGCGGTGGTTGGCCAGATCGCTGACGCTCATCCGTCGCCAACTGTACCGAGGCGCTCCCGCAGAACCCGCTCGTCCACGAAGAAGTCGAACAGCTCCTCACCGTCGAGGACGACGACCGGGATGCGCTCCAGGTAGCGGCGGTGCAGGTCGTCGTCGGCCTCGATGTCGTGCTCGACGAGGTCGAAGCCGAGCTCAGCGCCCAGCGCGAGCAGCTGCGCGCGGGCGTCGTCGCAGAGATGGCAGCCGGGTCGGCCGTAGAGGGTCAGCGTCGCCACGGCGCTCATGATGCAGGGCGCGGGCCGCCACCGCCGCGCCGGCCAGGAAGGCGACGAGGTGCTCGAAGTCCGAGACCTCGCCGTCGGCGGGCACCAGCACCAGGAACGTCACCAGGCAGCCCGCGCCGAGGGCCGTGGCGAGACGCGCCCGGTGCAGGGCGCCCGCCGCGCCGGCGACGCAGACCACGCCCATGCACGCCGCCCAGACCGCCGAGATGCCGTAGTCGGGCGCGTCGGTGACGTCGCGCACCGCATGCGCGTCGAAGAGCCAGACGAGGGCGATGCCGGCGTACACCGCCAGCGTGCTGCCGACGTGGCCGGCCACCGCCGCCCACCAGAACGTCGGAGCGCCGAAGCGATGCACGATGACCCAGATCAGCACGGCGGTCGCGCCGATCTGCACCACCGGTGGACCCTCGATGACCAGCGCGCTGGTGGCCAGCAGCCACAGGTGCCCGCGCTCGAGGGCGTCGGGCGAGGCGGCCAGGTCGCCCGGCGCGGGCCAGCCCACGGTCACGCGCATGATGGCCACCAGCGCCACGGCCACCAGCCACGCCGCCGCCGCTGCGGCGCCGGGGCTGAGGGTGGGACGCTGCCGTGGCACGTGTCCATTGTCGCGAACGCAAACCGGCATACAGGACGCGTTCATGTCGACGGCCTACGGTGCAGCCATCGCCGCCTTCCTGACTTCCGGCCTCAGGCGCCTGCGGCGCCGCGAGCCCCGTCAGCCCGCGCGCGACCGCGTGCCCATGATCGCCGGGCTGGCGACCGCCGCGGTCGGCGGGCTGAACGTCCTGTCGGCGCTCACCGAGGCGCTGCCGCTGCGCCTGCGCGACCTGCTGGCGACCGTGCCCGGCGGCGAGGTCCGGCTCGCGCACGCGCTCGCGCTGCCGACCGGGATGGCGCTGGTCGGCGCTGCGTGGCCGCTGGCCAAGCGCCGGCGCAGAGCCCTGCACGGCGCCGTCGCGCTGCTGGCCGGCATCGGCGTGCTGAACCTGTTGAAGGGCCTGGACATCGAGGAGGCGCTGATCAGCTGGGCGCTGGCCGGCGTGCTCTGGCGCAGCCGCGCGGCGTTCTGGGTCGGCCATCAGCGTCCGGCGTCCGCGGCGCTGGCGCTCCGCCTGGCCCTGCTGCTCCTCGTGCCGGTCGCGGTCGCGGTCGCCGCC
>JAOPZP010000130.1 GCA_025964055.1 Conexibacter sp. | reverse complement strand
GTCGCGCGCGTCGCGCTGGAGCTTGGTGGCGTCGACCGGCTTGGGCTGGTCGGCCTCCGGGAGCTCGTGCACGGCGCGCTGCTCGTCGATCGCGTCCTGGTGGCCGTCGCGGCCGGTCTGGGAGTGGTCGAGCGCCTCCTGCTGGGCGTCCTCGGTGGCCTGCGTGCGATCCAGCCGCGACTGGCGCTCGTCGAACATCAGCGCCGCGTCGGAGCCCTCGGAGTCGTCGTGCTCGCGGTCGGTGTCGAGCCGGACCTGGTCGTGATCGATGCGGGCCTGGTCGCGGTCGCCCAGCAGCTGGCCGCGGTCGCCCAGGACCTGCTCGAGGTCGACCAGGCTCTGCTCCTGGCGCAGCTCGCGCTCGTTGCGTTCCTCGGTCATGCGGTCCTCGCTCGGTCTGGGGTGATGGGCCATACGTCCTCGACGGGCGCCGGGCGCCCGATCCAGTAGCCCTGCGCGTAGTCCACGCCGATGAGGCCGATGAGCTCCAGCGTCGCCTGGTCCTCGACGCCCTCGGCGATCGTCTTGATCCCGAAGTCCTGCGCGACGCCCAGGATGGCATGGACCACCTGGCGGTCGGCCTCGCTGTTGACGAAGTCGCGCACGAACTGGATGTCGATCTTGAGGTAGTCGACGGGAAGGTGCTTGAGGTAGGTGAACGTGCCGAACCCGACGCCGAAGTCGTCCAGGGCGAACGAGCAGCCCATCCCGCGCAGGCCCTCGGCGAAGCGTCGCGCCGACGCGAGGTTCTCCGCCACGGCCGTCTCCGTGATCTCGAAGACGACGTTCTCGGGCGGCGCGCCGCTGACGGCGACCATCCGCTCGATCTCGCTCACCAGCTCGGGGTCGGAGATGGTCTGCCCGGAGAGGTTGATCTCGACGCGATGGTCGCGGGCGAGCTCGAGCGCCCGTCCCACGACCCAGCGGTCGATGAGGCCGACGAGCGCGAAGCGCTCGGCCGCAGGGACGAAGGCGCCGGGGGCGATCAGCACCGACGGGTCGTGCCGGTCGCGCATCCGTACCAGCAGCTCGGCCTGCGCGACCGCTCCGGTCGCCAGGTCGATGATCGGCTGGGCGTGCAGGACGAGCCGGTCCTGCGCGACCGCGTCGTGGATCGTGTCGGTCCACCGCACGCGATCCTCGAGCTCCTGCTCGTGGCGCTTGCGGTCGGTGATGTCCTGGTAGATGCCGCAGACCGCCGAGATCTCGCCGCTCTCGTCGCGCAGCGGGAACTTGGTGGTGAGGAAGACGCGGTCGCCCCCGTCGCCCGGCACGACCTCCTCCTGCTCGACGAGCGCTCCGCGGCGCAGCACGGAGTCGTGGCTCTCGCGGTCGACCGCGAGCACGCTCGGGGGCAGGAGCTCGTCGTCGCGGCGGCCCACGATCCAGCCGGGCTCCAGGGCGAAGCGGCGCTCGAAGGCACGGTTGACGATCTCGTAGCGGTGGTCGCGGCTCTGCACCGACACCGCCTGCGGCGTGTTGTCGAGGATCGAGCGCAGCCGCCGCTCGCTGCTGCGCAGCGCGAGGTCGGCGCCGCGGCTGCGCGTGATGTCCTGCAGCAGGCTCAGCGCGTACGCCGGGCGGCCGTCGTCATCGCGGATGATCTCCGAGCGCGCGAGCACCCAGATGACGGAGCCGTCCCGGGCGACGTAGCGCTTCTCGCGCTCGAAGCTGTCGGACTCGCCGCCCGCGGCCCGCCGGGTCCACTCCTCGTCGAGGTCGACGTCGTCGGGGTGCGTGACCGCGCGGAACGTCGTGTCGAGCAGGTCCTCGCGCGTGTAGCCGAGGATGCGGCAGTACGCATCGTTGACGCGCAGCCAGCGGCCGTCGAGGTCGACGACCGACATGCCGATCGGCGCGCGGTCGAACGCGGTGGCCAGCAGCCGCTCCGCGTCGCGGGCTGACGCGCCGTGGGCGCTGACCTCCGCCTCCAGGCGGCGCTGCTCGGTGACCGAGCGCGACACGGCCACCGCGCCCGCCACGCTGCCGTCGGCGGTGCGCAGCGGCGAGGCGTGCACGACGTAGGACATGGCCTCCCAGGCGACGTCGAAGGTCCTGGTCTCGCCGCGCAGGGCGGCCTCGTAGGCGGCGCGCATCTGGACCCAGAGGGCGGGCGCCAGCACGTCGCTGAGCAGGTGGCCTTCGATCGCCGCCGTGTCGAGCCCCTGCCGGCGCAGCTCGGCGCCGTCGGCGAGCTCCACGCGCAGATCGCGGTCGACCACGACGACGCCCGCCCCCGGCACGGCGGCGATGACCGCCCGCCCGTAGCTGCGCAGGTCGAGCGCCGCCAGGACGGGCTCCCGCCTCGCGACCTCGTTGTCCTCGCTGCACCCGCTGGCCACCCCTGAACCCCCTTGCCCTCTCACCGACGACGCGGACCCGAACGTGAGAGGAGCACGAGGCTCGCCGGGCGTGCGGCCACGCTACTCCACTGCGCGGCAGACGCCGAGCGGCGGCCCGAACGTCCAGTACCTTCGGTCGCGCGTGCGCGCACCGTCGACCCGGCCCGAGGTCCATCTGAGCCACCGCTCCAACTGGCTCCGCGCCGCCGTGCTCGGGGCCAACGACGGCATCCTGTCCACCGCGAGCCTCGTGCTCGGCGTCGCCGCCTCGGGCGCCTCGGGGACCGCGATCGTCACCGCGGGCATCGCCGGGCTCGTCGCCGGTGCGCTGTCGATGGCCGCCGGCGAGTACGTCTCGGTCAGCTCGCAGCGCGACGCCGAGGAGGCCGACCTGCGGCTCGAGCGGCGTGAGCTCAGCGCCGACCCCGCGGGCGAGCTGCGCGAGTTGGCGGGGATCTACGAGCGCCGCGGGCTGTCGCCGGAGCTGGCCTCCGAGGTCGCGCAGAGCCTCTCGCACCGCGGTGCGCTGGAGGCGCACGCCCGCGACGAGCTCGGCCTCGACGAGGAGCGCCTCGCCCGTCCGCTGCAGGCCGCGTGGACCTCGGCGCTCTCGTTCTCGCTCGGCGCGGCGCTGCCGCTGCTGGCCGTCGGGCTGACCCCGGCGTCGGCGCGGATCCCCACCACCGTGGTGGTCACGCTGCTCGCGCTCGGCCTGCTGGGCGACCTCGGCGCGCGCCTGGGTGGCGCGCCGCGGCGCGCCGCGGCGACCCGCGTGGTGTGCTGGGGCGCGCTGGCGATGGCGATCACCGCGGGGATCGGCGCCGTCGTCGGCGCCGTCACGCCGGTGTGACGCCGCCTTCACGTCGCCAGAGGCGCGCGCTAGGTTTGGCTGCACCCACCATGCCCACTTCCCCCGACGACTTCCGGATCGAGCAGGGCGTGCGCGCCGACGGCGCGACCGTGATCTCCGTCTTCGGCGAGGTGGACCTCTCCACCGCCGACCAGCTCGAGGCGGCCCTCGTGGCGCTCGCCGCCCAGCGGCGAGCGGCCGTGCTCGACCTCTCCGGCGTCGAGTTCATGGACTCCAGCGGCATCGGCGTGCTCGTCCGCGCCACCCGCGACGCCGACCGCGACGGATGGTCGTTCGCCCTCGCCGCTGAGCTGCCGGAAGCGCTTTCGCGGCTGTTCACGTTGAGCGGCCTGGACGAGTTCCTGCACGTCGACGGGCTCTCCTAGGGTCCGGCGCTCAGCACGCGGCCAGCGCGTCGGCGTAGAAGCGCAGGTAGCGCGCGTAGTGCGCGCGCCAGTAGCCGCCGTCGTGGCCGCCGGTCCAGTGGTGCATCCGGATCCCGAGCGCGGCGGCCAGCGCGTCGCCTCCGGCGCGGAACGGGTCGGCGGCGCCGCCGTCGAGCCACAGGCGCGTCGCGCCCCACGGCGCTCGACCGCGCGAGCGGGCCAGGCCGACGACGTCGTGGCGGGCGAAGTCCTCCGCGTCGTCGAAGGCGCCGGGCGCCGTGTCGCCCGCGCGCAGGAACAGCGCCGGCGAGTGGCCGCCCACCGCGCAGAACCGCCCGGGCCGCCGGCGGGCGACGTCGAAGGCGCCGAAGCCGCCCATCGAGATGCCG
>JAOPZP010000068.1 GCA_025964055.1 Conexibacter sp. | reverse complement strand
GGCTCGGCGACCGCGCGGTCGCCGCCGGGCAGCGCCACGGCGCGCAGGTGCCCCGCGCGCGTGAAGCCGTGCGCGTCGCCGACCAGCAGCTCGCCGCCCCACACCGTTCCGTCGGTCCCGTGCCCGCTGCCGTCGTAGATCGCGCCGACGGCGAGGCCCTCGACGCCGTGCTCCGCCAGCGCGGCGGCCAGGTGGGCATGATGATGTTGAACGCCGAGCGTCGCGACGCCCTCGCGCTCCAGGGCGTAGACGGTCGAGCGGTAGTCGGGATGGAGGTCGTGGACGACCACCTGCGGCGTCACGGCGAACAGGCGCTCGAAGTGCTCGACGCCCTCGGTGAACGACTGCAGCGTCGCGGCGTCCTGGAGGTCGCCGATGTGATGGCCCACCCACGCGCGCCCGTCGCGGGCGACGCAGAACGTGCTCTTCAGCTCCGCCCCGCAGGCCAGCAGCGGCACGCCGGCGCCCGGCAGCGGCAGGCTCTCGGGGACGAACCCACGCGAGCGGCGCAGCATCCGGGTGCCGCCGGCGCCGACGCGGACCACCGAGTCGTCGGTCCGGATGTGGATGGGCCGGTCGTGCACCAGCGACGCGTCGGAGATCGGCGCCAGCCGCGTGGCGGCGTCGTCGTCCTCGTAGGCGATCGGCTCGTCGGAGACGTTGCCGCTGGTCATCACCAGCGCGCAGCCGGCGTCCGCCAGCAGCAGGTGGTGCAGCGGCGTGTAGGCGAGCATCACGCCCAGCTCGCGGCAGCGCGGGGCGACGGCCGCGGCGACCTGGGAATCCCGCCGGCGCGCGGCGAGGACGATCGGATGCGCGGGACCGGTGAGCAGCCGCTCCTCGTCGGTGCACAGGACGACCAGCGCCCGCGCCTCGGCGACGCCGGCGACCATCAGCGCGAACGGCTTGTCCTCGCGGTGCTTGCGCGCCCGGAGCGTCGCGACCGCGTGCTCGTCGTCGGCGCGGCAGGCCAGGTGGTAGCCGCCGAGGCCCTTGACCGCGAGGATCGCGCCCTGGCGCAGCAGCACCGCCGCGCCGGCCACCGCGTCGGCGGCGCCCGGCACCTCCGCGCCGACCAGGCGCGCGCGCGGCCCGCAGTCCGGGCACGCGTTGGGCTGGGCGTGGAAGCGGCGGTCGCGCGGGTCGTCGTACTCGGCCTGGCAGGCGGCGCACATGGCGAAGCCCGCCATCGTGGTCAGCGGCCGGTCGTAGGGGACGTCCCGCACGATCGTGAAGCGCGGCCCGCAGTGGGTGCAGGTGATGAACGGATAGCGGTGACGGCGGTCGGCGGGATCCTGCAGCTCGGCCAGGCACGCCTCGCAGGTCGCGCTGTCGGCGCAGACCTGGGCGTCGGCCGCGCCCGCCGGATCGCTCGGCACGATCGCGAAGGCGTGCTCACCGCCCGGCGTCAGCTCCTGCACGGTCACGCGCTCGACGCGCGCCAGCCGCGGGGCCCGGGCGGCCAGGTCGTCCAGGAACCGCGCGAGCGCCGCGGACGGCCCCTCGGCCTCGACGAACACACCGTGGACGTCGTTGCCCACGAACCCCGCGAGCCCCTGCTCCTCGGCCAGCCGGAAGACGTGGGGCCGGAAGCCCACGCCCTGCACGACGCCGTCGACCCGCACCGCGACGCGGCGGATCGTGGGCGCGCCGGCGAGCTGGCGCGTCACGGCGCCGCCTCGATGAGTTCACGCAGCACGTGCCACGCGCTCGCCTGCGCCTCCTGGATGCGCGGGATGTGCTCGGAGCGGGTGATCAGGACGTGGTCGGCCAGCCCGTCGGCGGCGACCCGGCCGCCGTCGTAGCCGACCAGCGCGATCGTGGCCAGGCCGCGCCGGCGGGCTTCGGCCAGCGCCGCGATGATGTTGGTGGAGTTGCCGCTGGTCGAGAGCGCCATCAGCGCGTCGCCGGGGCCGCCGTAGGCGATGACCTGCCGGGCGAAGATCGCCTCGGTGCCGACGTCGTTGGCGATCGCGGTGATGATCGCCGAGTCCTCGGTGAGGTCCAGCGCGCGGCGCGCGGGCCAGCGCCGGCGCGACGGCATCGGCGGCGGCTCGCGGAGGTCCGCCACGGCGTCCATCGCGTCGGTCGCGCTGCCGCCGTTGCCGAGCGCCAGGACCGTGCCGCCGGCGTCCAGCCGCGTGCGCAGCACCGCCGCCGCGGCCCGCAGGACGGGGCGCCCCTCCTCCAGCGTCTGCGTCCGCAGCTCGCCGATCTCGGCCGCCTTGGCGAGGATCGATCGCTCGACATCGGCCAGCACCGCGGTGAGGTCGGTCTCGCTCTCGCCCAGGAAGGGGTACAGGAAGCTCGACGCGCCGGCGTCGTGCACGGGTCGCGCGGTCCGGCCCTCCAGGAGGCCGCGATGCTCGAAGAACACGTGCACGAGCTCCCAGAGCACGTGGTAGGCGGTCTCGGCGAGCTCCTGCGCGACGAACGGGTCGGGCGCCGGCGGATGCAACTCCCACTCCGCGCCGACCGGGGCGAAGGCCATCGTCAGGCAGCCGCGCGACCGGGCCGCAGCGACCGCCGCGGCGACGCGCGGGCCGGCGCCGAAGGCAATCACGATGTCGCCGGGATCGGCGAGGAGCGCGAGCTGCTCGGGGACGCCGAGCCCGATCGCCGGCAGCGCTCGCTTGCCGACGATGACGGGATGGACGAACTCGACCGCGACGTGGCGCACGTCGGAGCGGTCGGCCGCCGAGGCGCCGACCGCGATGAGCCGCCCGCCGCGGCTGAAGCGCTCCGCCATCCGATGGCAGAGCCGCGCCAGCCGGCCGGCCTCCTCGGCGAAGAACCGCGCGTTCGCGGTGGTGCGCGCCGCCAGCAGCGTGCCGATCGGGTCGACCTGCGCTGGGGCGGCCGGGGTCATGCCGGCGTCTGCACCCGGTCGGGGACCCGCGCCAGCCAGGCGCGCAGCGCGTCGACGCCCTCGCCCGTGCGGGCGCTGACCTCGAGGTGCGCCACGCCGGGATGGACGGCGTCCAAGTGGTACAGGAAGCGCTCGAGGTCGAAGTCGACGTAGGGCAGCAGGTCGACCTTGTTGACGACCACCAGCTCGCAGGTGCGGAACATCAAGGGGTACTTGAGCGGCTTGTCCTCGCCCTCGGCGACCGAGGCCACCATGATGCGCGCGTCCTCCCCCACGTGGAACTCCGCCGGGCACACCAGGTTGCCGACGTTCTCGACGATCAGCAGGTCGAGGTCGTCCAGCGGCAGCGCCGGCAGGGCCGACCGCACCATGTTGGCGTCGAGGTGGCACTCGCCGCCGAAGCCGCTGGCGGTGTTGAGCTGCACGACCGGCACGTGGAGGTGCGCGAGGCGGTCGGCGTCGAGGCTGCCCTGCACGTCGCCCTCCAGCACGCCGACCCGGACGCCGTCGATCGACGAGCCGCCGGCCAGCACCCGCTCCAGCAGCGTGGTCTTGCCCGCGCCCGGCGCGCTCATGAGGTTGACCACCGCCACGCCGGCGCGGTCGAAGTCCGCCCGGTTGGCCCGGGCGATCGTGTTGTTGGCGTCCAGCGCGTCCTCGACGACCCGGACCTTCACGCGATGCATGCCGCACCCTCCTCGACCTCGATCGACTCGACCTCGAGCTCCTCGCCGCTGAGCACCGTGACCGCGGCCCCGCCGCAGCCCGGGCACCGGAACGCCGGCAGCTCGATCTCCCACTCGTGCGCGCAGCCCGTGCACCGCAGCCGCGCCGGCACGACCTCCCACGACAGCTTCGCGCCGTCGCAGACCGTCTCGCGCGACACGATCCCGAACGCGAACTCCAGCGAGTCCGGCACGACCTGCCGCAGCCGGCCGAACCGCACGTGCACCTCGGTGACGTGCCGGCCGGCGGCATGGCGCACGGCGGTGTCGACGACGGCGGAGGCGATGGAGAACTCGTGCATCAGCGCTTGTAGGCGGCGTCGGTCCGCAGCTCCTCGAGCGTCTCGGAGACGACCTCGAGCGCCCGCTCGACGGCGCCCTCGATCGCCGGTGTCAGGCCGACGCCGACGTCGTCGACCTCGCCCGGCTCGCAGCCGATCACGACGACGCGTCCCGAGAAGCCGCCGATCGCCGCGACGAACCGCAGCACGGTCTGCGGGTCCATCCCGTGCGGGTTGATGACGTCGCCGTCCTCGATCGGGCCGGCCAGCTCCTCCATCGACGGCGCCAACACGTACAACGTGCCGGGCTCGCCGCCCTGGCGGCTGGCGTCGAGCAGGACGAGCGCGTCGTAGCCGCGCATGATCTCGTAGGCGAGGTCCAGCCCACCGGTGCCGAAGTCCATCACGGTGACCCCGGAGGGGACGCCGCGCGCCTCGAGCCGGCGCGCGCACTCGCCCCCGAACGCGTCGTCCTGCAGCCACGCGTTGCCCACGCCGGCGACGAGGATCTGCTTCTCCAGCTGCGGTGTCATGGGGCGATGTCCTCCACCTCGTCGGGCTTGAAGTACAAGTACCGGCCGATGTCGCGCATGATGTCCTGGCCGGGGTCGTCGTCGACCGTCACGCAGAGGTGGACCGCGTCCTCGTAGTCGACGTAGATGCGCTCGATCGTCGCGCTGCGGCCCTCGAGCAGGTGGTCCTGGGCGTTGCGGGGTAGTTGGGACCGAGTCGGTCGAAGGCGGACGTGCGCGCCGCGGCGGAAGGAGCGCCCGTCGACGTCGATGGCCTGCTCGCCGCGGATCTCGGCGTCGGCCTCCGGCGACGGCGGCGGCACGGCCGCCGGATCGCTGACCGTCACGCGCCCGTGCAGGGCGATGATGTCGGCCGGCGTGGCGCTGACGGCGCGCTCGATCATCGTCCGCACGGCCGGGTCGGCGTCCGCCAGCTCGTCGC
>JAOPZP010000614.1 GCA_025964055.1 Conexibacter sp. | reverse complement strand
TCGGGATGTCGAAGGAGGTCGTCCAGACGGCATGGGTCCCTGGGCCGTCGGGGGCGAGCCGGATGCTGGCTCCCTCGTGGCGGAAGGGAAGGGGCCTGACGTCGCGGATCACGTAGTCGAGGCGGCGTGCGGGCTCGAAGGCAGTGACCTCCTCCTCGAAGCGCAGCGGTCCGATCCAGATCCAGCGGACGGCACCGATCCCGTTGGGCGCGGGATCACCCGACCGGACCAGCCGCGAGCGGCGAATCCCGTCGAAGCGGTCGTAGCGTGCGTGGTCGGCGATGATCGCGAACACCGCCTCGGGCGAGGCGTGCAGCCGTCGTTCAACATGGATCGATCGCCTCATCGCGCGCCGCCCTGCGCCACCCGCGGCGCACCGTCTCGGGGGAAGTTCATGCTGTTCTCCTGTCGGTTGCCGGCGGCGACGTGCCCCGACGTTTTCGTCGGCCTGTTACATCGCGGGCCGTTTTCGCACTCTTGTCATGATGGCCGCCTCGTCACTCAAGCGCTCTCAGCAGGATCCGCGTGCGTTCGGGGACTCCTACAGCGAACACGCGGCCGCCGTGGCGCGGCACTTCGGGCGCCGGGGGATCGACCCGGAGGCCGCGCTCCCAGGACCACCTCGACGGCGCCTTCGGCTTCAGGATCCGAACCAACCGTCGCCCGAGCTCGTTGACCGGCTACGACGAGACCGGGCGCCTGGTCGCGCGCAAGACCTTCATCGCCGATCCACGTGATGCAACCTCGGTCAACGACCTGGCCGGTGACTTCGGCTACTGCACGGGCGTCGCCGGCTGCCCTCCCTGGCTCGAGTAGCGCGCCGAAGAGCCCCGTCTCTCCGCCGCGGCTGGGCCTTCAGGAGGGGTCGTTGACCCAGGCGGCGGTGGAGAGTAGCGTCGATCGACCCCGTCCCGCGCGAACGGGCGCTGACGTGCTGGAGGGGCCCTGACGTTCTCCAGGCGGAGGTGAGGTTATGGAAGCCCACGACAGCTCCTTGCGGATCGCGCCGAACGTCCGTGACGGCGGGAACCGCCACATCTGTGCGTTCTTCAACGGGATGGACGAGCACTACCGCGTCCTTCGGTCGTTCATCACGGACGGCTTCGACAAGGGCGACAGGGCGTTCCATATCGTCGATCCAGAGCGATGCGAAGACCATCTCAGGCGGCTTGGGGACGCAGGGATCGCCGTGGACGAGGCGATCGCCTCCGGTCAGCTCGAGGTGCATCCGTGGGAGGACGGGCCGCTCCGCGGAGAGCGGTTCGACCAGGACACGTGGCTGGCCGGATTCGAGGAGGTGCTCCGTTCCGGGCCCGGAACCGGATATGCCAAGACGCGATTCCTGGCACAGATGGAATGGGCACTCGTCGACATGCCCGGCATCGAGGACATGATCGAGTTCGAGACGCGGGTCAACTACGTTGTCCCGAAGTACGACCACATGGTCATCTGCGCCTACGATCTGTCGAAGTTCGGCGCCAGCACGGTGATGTACGCCTTGCGGACGCATCCGGTCGTGATCATCGGCGGGTTGCTGCAGGAGAACCCGTTCTACGTGGATCCCGAGCAGCTCCTCCGTGAGCTTCGGGAGCAACACGCGCACGTCCGCGCCGGCATGACGGACTAGATGCAGGTCGACACCGATGCCGACGTCCTGCGCCTGCGGGAGGGCCTGAGGGACCTCGTCGCGCTGTCGGCGATCCCCGCGGTGTGGATCGGGAGCGCGCCGCCTGCGGTGGCGGCCGGGCTCGCCGACGCGCTCGTCGGCTTGTTGCGGCTCGACTTCGCCTTCGTGCGCCTGAGCGACCCGGGTGGCGATGGAGCGGTCGAGGTCACGCGGGGGAGCGCGTGGACGAGCTTTCCGGAATGGTTGGCCGGTCGCCTCGCCACGAGCGCTCCGTTCCCGTGCAAGGAGCTCGTTCCGGACATCGGCGACGACTCGCAGCGGCTGCGCGGCTTGGCCGTGCCCGTCGGCGTAAACGGCGAGGGAGGTGTGGTTGCCGCCGCCTCCGAACGCACCGACTTTCCCACGCAGATGGACGAGGTGTTGATATCCCTCGCTGCCAATCACGCCACGACGGCGTTTCAGAGCGCACGCCTCATCCACGAGCGCACGAGCGCGGAGGAAGACCTTCGTCACGCCCGAGACCAGCTCGAGGTCAAGGTCGGCGAGCGGACAGCCGAGCTGCGGCGAAGCGAGGCGTACCTGGCGGAGGCGCAGAGGCTGACCCACACCGGCAGCTTCGCGATCGACGTCTCCACCCGGCAGGTGACCCATTCCTCCGACGAGCACTCACGGCTGTACGGCTTCGACTCCGCACACGAAACCCCATCGCTGCGCGAGTTCGTCCAACGCATCCATCCGGAGGATCGGGCGATGTGCGCAGCGGCGCTCGAGACAGGAATCCGTGAGGCGACGAACATCGACGTGGAATACCGAGTCGCTGTTCCGCGGCGCCCCCTGAGACACCATCGCGCAATCGCTCACCCCGTCGTCGATGCGTCAGGCGAGGTGGCCGAAGTGGTGGGCACCATCGTGGACGTGACCGATCGCCGACGGGCCGAGACCGAGCTGGCGCGGCTCGCCGGCGAGCAGGCGGCGCTGCGGCGGGTGGCGACGCTCGTCGCGCGCGAGGCATCCCAGGCGGAGATCTTCGCCGCGATCGCGGACGGCATCGGGCAGCTGTTCGGGGCCGAGGATGTCGGGATGCTGCGCTACGAGGGTGACCGCAGCCAGGTCGTGTTGGCCAGCTCCGGGAGGTTCCAGGACATCTTCCCCACCGGCTCTCGCCAGCCGCTCGGAGGGGAGGACGCCGCCTCACGCGTCTTCGGGACGGGGCGACCGGCGCGGATCGACGACTACGGGACGGCAAGCGGCCCGATCGGTGAGTCAGTCGGCTCTACCGGCATCCGCTCGGTCGTCGCCACGCCCATCGTCGTGGAAGGCCGGCTTTGGGGCGCCATGATCGCGGGGACGACCCAGGACGCTCCGTTGCCGCCGGAGACGGAATCCCGCCTCGGCCAGTTCACCGAGCTGATGGCGACTGCGGTCGCCAACACCGAGTCGCACGCCACAGCCGACCGGCTCGCGGAGGAGCAGGCCGCGCTGCGGCGGGTGGCGACGCTCGTGGCCAAGGAGGCGGCGCCGGCGGACGTCTTCATGAAGGTCGCCGAAGAGGTGGCGAACGCGATCGGGGATGTCGACTGCGCGCTCTGCCGGGTCGACGCCGATGGCACCATCATGACCCTTGCGGCCTGGGGCACGGGGATGCTGGCCACGATCCGGGCCGGGGAGCGGTTCCCGGTCGACGGCGACAGCGTGGCCGCCTGCGTGCTGCGCGAGGGACGCCCTTGCCGGATCGAGGACTACTCGGCGGCCACCGGCAGGACCGCCGAGCGCGGCCGCGGGCACGGGATCCGGTCGGCGGCCGGCTGTCCAATCGTGGTCGGTGGGCGGATATGGGGTGTGGTGGCCGTCGCGAACTACGACGACAAGCCGCTCTCGCCGGAGATCGAGACGCGCGTCTCGCAGTTCACGGACCTGGTCGCCACGGCGATCGCCAACGCCCAGGCGCGCGCCGAGGTGGAGCGGCTGGCCGACGAGCAGGCCGCGCTGCGGCGGGTGGCGACGCTGGTGGCCGAAGGCGTGCCGCCGACCGCGGTCTTGGACGCAGTGGCCGCGGAGATGGAGTGGCTGCTGGAGGCCGACGGCGTCACGCTGAGCCGTTACGAGCCCGGCGACGAGGTCACCGTGGTCGCCCACCGCGGATCGGACGCGCTGCGACTGCCCCCCGGCACACGCCCGCGCCGCGAGGACGAGAGCGTGTCAGCCATCGTGCGGCGCACCAAGCGGGCCGCCCGGATGGACGACTACGAGCGGACGCACGGCGCCAGTGCCGAGCTCGTCCGCAGCTCGGGCGTGCGCGCGGCCGTCGGAGCGCCGATCGTCGTGGACGGTGGGCTCTGGGGCGCCGTCGTCGCTACTTGGAGCGGCAAGGAGCCGCCGCCGGCCGATACCGAGCAGCGGATGGCGCGTTTCGCGCAACTGCTCGACACCGCCATCGCCAACGCCGACAGCCGCGACCAGCTCACAGCCTCGCGGACGCGTCTGATGACCGCAGGCGACGAGGCCCGCCGCCGCGTCGTGCGAGACCTGCACGACGGCGCGCAGCAGCGACTCGTGCACACCATCGTGACGCTGAAGCTCGCTCAGCGAGCGCTTCAACGCAACGAGCGAGAGGCGGAGTCGCTCGTCGGCGAGGCGCTCGAGCATGCCCTGCAGGGCAACGAGGAGCTGCGCGAGCTGGCGCACGGCATCCTTCCCGCGGTCCTCGCCCGCGGCCTCCGGGCCGCCGTCGACGCGGTCGTGATGCGGCTCGACCTACCGGTGCGTGTCGATGTTCCGCCCGAGCGGTTCCCCGCGGAGATCGAGGCCAGCGCGTACTTCGTCGTGGCGGAAGCCCTCACGAACGTCGTCAAGCACGCTCAGGCCGGGCGCGCCGAGGTCACGGCGTCCGCGCAGAACGGGATGCTTCACGTCGCGGTTCAGGACGACGGGATCGGAGGGGCCGATCCCAACGGTCACGGGCTGGTGGGGATGGCCGACAGGGTGACCGCGCTCGGGGGGCGGCTCAAGATCGAGAGTCCGGCCGGCAGCGGCACGCTCGTGGCCGCCACGCTGCCGCTCTCAGGCGGCTAGCGCCAGAGCTGCGGCACGCCGACCCCGGACGAGGCCCGCTTGGGGAAGCGAGCCTCGACGGGAGACCGAGATGGTGCGTGGATGGGGACGGCCGGCTGTCAGTCGTTCTAGCGGTTCACGCCACCGGCGGCGGCCAGCGCGGCGCGCGCGAGCTCGAGGTGCTGCTGGA
>JAOPZP010000022.1 GCA_025964055.1 Conexibacter sp. | reverse complement strand
GCGTGGTAGCCGGCCAGCCCCATCTGCGTGGTCGCGCCGACGGTGGTCGCCCCGGCGACCACGATGTCGCCCGAGGGGCGCACGTGCAGCGCGGTGAGGTCGGTGACGTGCGACGGGCTGATGTCCTGCGTGCGCGTGCCGGCCGGCGCGCTGCCCGGCGAGAAGGTGGTGTCCAGCGCGCCGCCGGCGGTGAACCGCGCCAGCGCGACGAGGTGGGTCGCGAGCCCGGTGGTGCTCTTGGTCGAGGCGGCGACGAGCACGCGGCCGTCGGCGGCGAGGTCCATGCGCCGCCCCTCGGCGTTGGTGATCGTCGGGTCGGGGCCCGAGACGTTGGTGACCGTGTAGCCCGTGCCGCTGACGCCGTAGCCGGAGTCGAGCAGGCCCGCGGCGGTGAAGCGCGCGACCAGCACCTGCTGGCGCAGCGGTCCGGCGTACCACCCGCCGGCGACCGTGATGCGCCCGGCGGAGTCGACGCGGACGTCGTCGAACCCGGTGCTCGCGCCGCCGAAGCTCGTGGCCGTGGAGCCGCGCGTGCCGTAGTTGTCGTCGGGCGCGCCGGCGGCGGTGAGGACCAGCACGACGCCGAAGTCGACGGTGCCGGGTGCGCGGCCGACCACGGCCACGCTGCCGTTCGGGCCGGCGGCGATGCCGCCCATCAGCGTGCCCGCGCCGCCGAAGCGGTCGGTGTACGTGCCGCCCGTGCCGAAGCTCGCGTCGAGGTGGCCGTCGGCGGTCAGCCGGGCGATGAGCAGCGAGGGGTTGCCGGTGGTCGCGATGCGCGTCGTCGCGCCCAGCAGGATGTGGCCGTCGCCGAGCACGACGAGCGAGGTCGGCACCGAGCCCGCCGCCTGGCCCGGCACGATCGCGACGCCCGGGACCGGCGCGTCGGCGGCGAAGGTCGGGTCGAGCTGGCCTCCGGGCATGAAGCGCGCGACCGCGGCGCGGTCGCCGGTCGTCTGGCCGGCGGCCAGGATGCGCCCGTCGGGCAGCACCGCGAGCGCCTTCCAGCGCCCGCCCTGGGCGTCCGGCGTGGCGGTCAGGCCGTTGGTGCCGAACGTCGTGTCGCGGTCGAAGATCCCGGCCCGGGCGGCCGGCGCCGCCGTCAGGAGCGTCCCGGCGAGCAGCAGGAGCAGGACGTGCAGCAGCGCGGCGCGCGGGCGCCGGAGCGGGATGTGGACCATGCGGCTCGATGCTGGGCATCGAGCGCCCCCGGCACAACGGGTCCATCCCGGAACCGATCCCTGAACCGCATGGGATACTCCGCGACGCCGTGGAGCCTCCTGAGCCGATGGCCGACGACCCGTTCACGCTGGCCGAGCGCCTGGCGCTCGTCGATGCCGCCCGCGCCATCGCCGACAGCGGCCTGATCGTCGGTGCCGCCGGCAACCTGAGCGTCCGCTCCGACGACCATCTGCTGATCACGCCGCGCAGCGCGCGGCTGGGCCGGGTCGACCCGGCCGACTGCGTCGCGGTCGCGCTGGACGACGGCGCCGTCTCCCGCGCCCATCAGACCGACGCCGAGCCGTCGTCGGAGACCGCGCTGCACCGCGCGGCCTACGCCGCCACCGGCGCAGGCGCGGTCATCCACACGCACTCGCACTTCGCGACCGTGCTGTCGACGCTCGTGCAGGAGCTGCCGGCGATCCACTACGTGACCGTCGGCTTCGGCGGTCCGGTGCGCGTGGTGCCGTACGCGACGTTCGGCTCCCAGGAGCTGGCCGACGGCGTGGCCGCCGCGCTCGACGGGCGCTCCGCGGCGCTGATGGCCAACCACGGCGCCGTGGTGACCGCGCCGACCATCGCGCTGGCCGTCGAGCAGGCGCTGCAGCTGGAGTGGCTCGCGTCGGTCTACTGGCACGCGCGCGTCATGGGATCCCCCACGCTGCTGGACGCCGGCCAGCTCGCCGACGTCGCCGAGCAGGAGCGCCTCCTGCGCCCCTCCCACGCCGGCTGACGGGCGGAGGGCACCGGGCGCGATCGTGCGGGCCTTCCCATCGCCGGCGCCACTAGTATACTAGTCGACAATGCGCATCCAGCTTGCCGAGCGCGCCCTCGGGACCACCGTGGGCGATGGGGCTTACGCCGCCCTGCGGACGGCGATCGTCACCGCGCAGCTGGCCCCCGGCCGGCAGCTGTCGGAGAACGAGCTGGCCGGGCTGATCGGCGTCAGCCGCACGCCCGTGCGCGAGGCGCTGCTGCGGCTGCGCGACGAGCGGCTGGTCGAGGTCGTGCCGCAGCTGGGCACCTTCGTGACCTACATCGATCACGACGCCGTCGCCGACGCGCACTTCGTGCGCGAGTCGCTGGAGGTCAACGCCCTGCGCCACGCGGCCGGCACGCCCGACCCCTCCGCCCTACTCGCGCTGAACGACAACCTCGCCGCGCAGGAGCGCGCCGCGGCCGCGGGCGACGACGACGCGTTCGCCGGCCTCGACGACGAGCTGCACCACCTCCTGTGCGACCTGTCGGGCCGCGCGGTCGCGTGGCGCCTCAGCGAGCGCGCCCGCGGCCAGCTCGACCGCGTCCGCCGCCTCAGCCTTCCCGACGCCGCCTACCGGCGCCAGATGCTCGCCGAGCATCGCTCCGTCGTCGCCGCCATCGCGGCCGGCGACGCCGACCTCGCCGAGCGCGAGCTCCGCCACCACCTGCGCATGGTCCTGTCCAGCCTGCCCGACATCCGGCGCGCCCACCCCGAGTACTTCCAGGAGGCCTGATGGCGCTGTACCACGACATCGATCCGGCGGAGACCGCCGAGTGGGTCGAGGCCCTCGAGGCCGTCCTGCGCAACGACGGCCCCGAGCGTGCCCGCGAGCTGCTCGAGCAGGTCTTCGCCGACGCGCGCCTGCGCGGTCTGCACCCCGCCGGCGACCTCAGCACCCCCTACATCAACACGATCCCGGTCGAGGCCCAGCCGCCCGTCCCGGGCGATCATGAGCTCGAGCACCGCGTCCGGTCGCTCGTACGCTGGAACGCGATCGCCACGGTGCTGGCCGCCAACAAGGAGTCCTCGGAGCTCGGCGGCCACATCGCCAGCTTCCAGTCGGCGGCCACGCTCTACGAGATCGGGTTCAACCACTTCTGGCACGCGCCGTCCGACGATCACGGCGGCGACCTGGTGTTCATCCAGGGCCACTCCTCCCCCGGCATCTACGCGCGCGCCTTCCTCGAGGGCCGGATCTCCGAGGAGCAGATGCGGCGCTTCCGCACCGAGACGGATCCGTCGACCCCGGGTCTCTCGTCCTATCCGCACCCGTGGCTGATGCCGGACTTCTGGCAGTTCCCCACCGTGTCGATGGGCCTGGGCCCGCTGATGGCGATCTACCAGGCGCGGTTCATGAAGTACTTGACCGGTCGCTCGATCGCCGACACGACGGACCGCAAGGTGTGGGCCTTCATGGGCGACGGCGAGATGGACGAGCCCGAGTCGATGGGCGCGATCTCGCTGGCCGGCCGCGAGCACCTCGACAACCTCGTCTTCGTGGTCAACTGCAACCTGCAGCGCCTCGACGGGCCCGTGCGCGGCAACGGCAAGATCATCCAGGAGCTGGAGACGAACTTCCGCGGCGCCGGCTGGAACGTCATCAAGGTCGTGTGGGGCCGGCGCTGGGACGACCTGCTGGCCGCCGACACCGAGGGCCGCCTCGTCAAGCGGATGGAGGAGTGCGTCGACGGCGAGTACCAGACGTTCAAGTCGCGCGACGGCGCCTACGTGCGCGAGCACTTCTTCGGCGCCGATCCCGAGCTGGCGCGGATGGTCGAGGACTGGACCGACGCCGAGATCTGGTCGCTGAACCGCGGCGGGCACGATCCCCAGAAGGTCTACGCCGCCTACGCCGAGGCCGTCGCCCACACCGGGCAGCCGACCGTGATCCTCGCCAAGACGATCAAGGGCTACGGGATGGGCGAGTCCGGCGAGGGCCAGAACATCACCCACCAGCAGAAGAAGATGAACGAGAAGGCGCTGTTCGCCTTCCGCGACCGCTTCGAGCTCGACCTCACCGACGACGAGGTCCGCGACGTCAGCTTCCACAAGCCGCCCGACGACGCGCCCGAGATGGTGTACCTGCGGGAGCGCCGTGAGGCGCTCGGCGGCTCGCTGCCCCAGCGCCGCACCGCGGCGCCGCCGCTGCCGGTCCCGGAGCTGTCGGCCTTCCAGGCCCAGCTCGACGGCACCGGCGAGCGCGAGATCTCCACGACGATGGCCTTCGTCCGGATCCTCTCGACGCTCGTGCGCGACAAGCAGCTCGGCCCGCACATCGTCCCGATCGTGCCCGACGAGTCGCGCACCTTCGGCATGGAGGGCATGTTCCGCCAGCTGGGCATCTTCAGCCAGGTCGGCCAGCTCTACACGCCGCAGGACGCCGACCAGCTGATGTCCTACCGCGAGGACAAGTCGGGCCAGATCCTGCAGGAGGGCATCAACGAGCCGGGCGCGTTCTCCTCGTGTATCGCGGCGGAGACCTCCTACGCCAACCACGGCGTCTCGATGGTGCCGTTCTACATCTACTACTCGATGTTCGGGTTCCAGCGCGTCGGCGACCTCGCGTGGGCCGCGGGCGACTCGCGCGCCCGCGGGTTCCTGCTCGGCGGCACCGCCGGCCGCACGACGCTCAACGGCGAGGGCCTGCAGCACGAGGACGGCCACAGCCACATCCAGGCGTCGCTGATCCCCAACTGCATCGCCTACGACCCGGCCTACGCCTACGAGCTGGCCGTGATCGTCCAGGACGGGCTGCGCCGCATGTTCGGCGAGCACGAGGACGTCTTCTACTACCTGACGATCATGAACGAGAACTACGCGCAGCCGGCGATGCCCGAGGGCGCGCAGGACGGCATCCTGCGCGGGATGCACCCGGTGCGCGAGAGCGACGACGCCGAGGTGCAGCTCATGGGCTCGGGCACGATCCTGCGCGAGGTGCTCGCCGGCGCGGACCTGTTGCGCGAGGACTTCGGGGTCGGCGCCGACGTCTGGAGCGTCACGTCGTTCACCGAGCTGCGCCGCGACGGCATGGCCGCCGAGCGCTACAACCGGCTGCATCCGACGGCCGAGCCGCAGACGCCGTACGTCGCCGAGGCGCTCGGCGAGCGCAACGGCCCGGTGGTCGCCGCGACCGACTACATCCGGGCGCTGCCCGACGGCATCCGGCCGTGGGTGGATGCTCCGTACACCGTGCTGGGCACCGACGGCTTCGGCCGCAGCGACTACCGCAAGGCGCTGCGCCGGTTCTTCGAGGTGGATCGCCATCACGTCGTCGTCGCGGCGCTGCACGCGCTGGGCCGCCACGACGACGCGGCCAAGGCGATCGAGAAGTACGGCATCGACCCCGAGACGGAGGCCCCATGGCGGACGTGAAGCAGGTCCTAGTTCCCGACATCGGGGACTTCACCGACGTGGCGGTGGTCGACGTGCTCGTCGCCGCCGGCGACGAGGTCGCCGAGAACGACCCGCTCGTCACGCTGGAGACCGACAAGGCGACGATGGACGTGCCGGCGCCGTTCGGCGGCGTCGTCGCCGAGGTGCTCCTGGCCGTCGGCGACGTGGCCTCGCAGGGCACGCCCGTCGTCACGCTCGGCGTCAGCGCCGACGCGGCGGCGAGCGCCGAGGCGAGCGCGCCGAGCGCGGTGCGCACCGCCGTGGCGGCCGAGGCATCGGCGCGGCCCAAGGCACCCGATGAGCAGCCGCCCGAGCCCAAGG
>JAOPZP010000246.1 GCA_025964055.1 Conexibacter sp. | reverse complement strand
GCGCGATGCGGCGCAGGCGGCGCAGCACGTTGGCGACGTGCGACCCGAAGACCCCGCGGTAGACGTGGGCCTCGTCGACCACCACCGCCGCGAGGTTGGCGAAGAAGTCGCCCCACGCCGCGTGGTTGGGGAGGATCCCCATGTGCAACATGTCCGGGTTGCTCAGGATGAGGTTGGAGCGGCGCCGGATCGCGCTGCGGTCCTCGCGCTTGGTGTCGCCGTCGTAGATCGAGGGGCGTACGCGCTGCCCGAGGCGGAAGGACGCGATCGCACGCGCCTGGTCCTGGGCCAGCGCCTTGGTCGGGTAGAGGTACAGCGCCCGCGCCTTGGCGTCGGTGCACAGGACGTCGAGCACCGGCAGGTTGAAGCACATGGACTTGCCCGAGGCGGTGCCGGTCGTGACGACCACCGGGCCGCCGGCCGCGGCGTCCAGCGCCTCGGCCTGATGGGCGAACAGCGCCTCGATCCCGGCTCCACGCAGGCCCTGCAGCAGCGCCGGGTGCAGGTCGTCGGGCAGCGGCGCCAGGACCGGCTCGCGCGCGCCCTCGAACGCCGACCGCACGAGGCGCTCGTCCTCGCGGCCCTCCTCCAGGAGGTCGGACCAGGGCTCTTCGATGCGCGTGACGGCCACGCGGAAGAGGCTAGGCCTCGGCGGGCAGCCGGGCCACGCGCAGCCAGAACTCGCGGAACGCGCGGACCGTGTCGAGGTAGTGCTCGAAGGCCGTGGGCTTCGTCACGAAGCTCGACGCATGCAGGTCGTAGGCGGTCTCGACGTCGCTCCTGGCCGAGGACGTCGTGAAGACGACGACCGGCAGGCGCCGCAGGCGCGGGTCGACGTCGGCGCGCAGCGCCTTGAGGACTTCGAAGCCGCCCATGCGCGGCAGGTTCAGGTCCAGCACGACGAGGTCGGGGTGCGCAGCCGCGGCGAACTCGCCCTCGCGGCGCAGGAACGCCAGCGCGTCCTCGCCGTGGCGCACGATGTCCATCGCGACGTCGGGCTCGCTGTCGGACAGCGCCTCGCGGAGGAGCTCGACGTCGGACTCGCTGTCCTCGACGACGAGCAGGCGCCGCAGCTCGCCGGCCATCAAGCCTGGTCCTCGGCCGGACGCAGCGAGACGACGAACGTCGCGCCCTCGCCGGGCACCGACTCCACGCGCACGCTGCCGCCGTTGGACTCCACGATCTTCTTCACGATGGCCAGGCCCATGCCGGTGCCAGGGTACTCCTCGGCGGCGTGCAGACGCTGGAACAGCCCGAAGACGCGCTCGTGGAACCGGGGCTCGATCCCGATGCCGTTGTCGCGGACCGCCAGCTCCCAGCGACCGTCGCGCTGCTGCGCCTCGGCCTGGACGTGGGGCGGCGCGTCACCGCGGTACTTCAGGCCGTTGCCGATGAGGTTCTGCAACATGGAGGTCATCTCCCGCGGGCGTGCCCGCACGGTCGGCAGGTCGCCGCGGGTGACCGTGGCGCCGGCGTCGCTGATGGCGTGCTGGAGGTTGGCGACCGCCAGGTCCCAGGCCTCGTTGAGGTCGATGTGCTCGACGTCGCCGGCGGTTCGCCCGGTGCGCGAGTACTCCAGCAGGTCGGCGATCAGATGCGACATGCGCCCGGCGCCGTCGCTGACGAACCCGAGCCAGCTGCGGGCGCGGTCGTCGAGCTGGCCGCCGACGCGACTCTCCAGCAGCCCCACGTAGGACGTGATCGTCCGCAGCGGCTCCTGGAGGTCGTGCGAGGCGAGGTAGGCGAAGTGCTCGAGCTCCTCGTTGGAGCGCCGCAGCTGGTCCTCGCGCTCGCGGAGCTCGAGGGTCATCGTCTCGGCGAGCGCCACCGCCCGGGTGCGCGCGGTCGCCAGCGCGCGGAGCAGCGCGGCGGCCAGGAGGCTGAGCAGCACGCCGGCGATCGCGATGCCCCACGGCACCGCGCGCTCGGCCGCCGTGAGCGTGCTCGACGGGCGCGTGAACGCCACGGCCCAGCGGCGGCCCGCGACGTCCAGGGTGTCGACGCGCGTGTGGGCGGAGTGGCGCGGCGGGCTGGAGTGGCCCGGTCGCAGGTCGAACGCGATCGCCGCTTTGGTGACGGGCGCGTCGGGCGGCACGGTCGCCGACGGCCCGAGGTCGTAGACCTCCAGGTCGGTGTCGGCCGACGGGCGGCCGAGGACCCCACGCAGCAGGTTGTCGGTGCGGAACGCCGCGTAGACGACGCCCGCCCACGGCCGCGGCGCGCCGGTCAGCGAGGGCGGCCCGCCGTAGACGGGGACCATGAGGTCGAGGCCCAGCGACGTGCCGCGCGCCTGGACGAGGCCGATCGGCGCGGTGGCCGCGGGCCGCCCGGTGCGCCGTGCCAGCAGGGCGGCGCGGCGCCGGTGGCTTTCGGAGAAGAAGTCCATGCCGAAGGCCTTGCTGTTGCCCGGGGGCGGCTCGACGTGGTCGATGACCAGCGCCTCCTGGGCGTCCGGCCCGATCCGGGGATGGATCGTGAACGGCCCGTACGGCAGGCCGCTGGCTGCGATCGCGCGCCGAACGCGGCGGCTGTAGGTGCCCAGGCCCGCGCGCGGCACGTAGCTGGCGAAGCCGATGACCTGCACGCCGGGGAAGCGCTCGATGACCCCCTGGTCGGCGAAGAAGTCGTGGAACTCGCGGTAGGACACCGTGTTGCTGGCGGAGTACAGGCCCGCCGCGCCGCGCAGCACCTGCCCGTAGTCCTCCAGCCGCCGGTCGATCGCCGAGGCGGCGGTGTGCGCGTCGGTCGTGAGCTGGTCGCGCTCGCGGTCGTGCACGCTCCGCGCCGCGGCGTAGGTGGCGGCGCCCGTCAGGGCGAGCAGCAGCGCCAGCAGGAGCGCCGGCGCGACCCGTGCGAGCCCGCTGCGCTCCATGGGCTAGGCCCCGCCTCCCGGCAGGACGGCCTGGTCGGCCGCGCGGCCGGTGCGGCCGCGGACCCGGAAGACGGCGCGGACGCGCTCCCAGAAGCCGGGTCCGCTGCCGCTGCGGGCGCGCCAGCGGGCGGGCGGCGGGACGGTGGTGCGCACGAGCGCGACCCAGGCGTCGAGCGGCAGCTCGCCGCTGATCAGGCGCGCCAGCCCGCTGGTCACCGGGGCGTCCAGCCCGGCGCGCTCCAGCGCGCCGGCCAGCAGCGGGACGGCCTCCAGCGCCTCGACGGCCTGGCCGATGTGCTCCGGGATGTCGCGCGCCGCGACGCCGGCGGCCATCAGCTCGCCCGCCCGCCGGTTGCGGCTCTGCGGCGCGAGCGCGGTGGCGACGAGGTCGCCGGTCCCCGCGAGGCCGATGAGCGACTCGGGCCGGGCGCCGAGCCGCTCGGCGAAGCGCCAGACCTCGGCGAAGATGTGCCCGGCGGCGGCGCCGGCCGCGTTGAGGCCCTGGGCCTCGGTCGCGCCGGCGGCCAGGGCGGCCGCGTTCTTGGCGGCACCGGCCAGCTCGACGCCGACCGGGTCGTTGCTGGCCTCGCAGACGACGCCGGCGCTCTCGAAGAAGGACGCGAGCGCGAGCGCGAGGCTCTCGTCGGCCGAGGCGGCGACCAGGCCGGCGCCCTCGTGGACCATCTCGCGCGCGTGGGCGGGACCGCCGACGCAGCCCACGCGGTCGGCGCCGAACTGGGCGGCGAGCAGCACGGTCGGCGGCGTGCCGTGCGGCGGGACCAGTCCCTTGGCCAGCGACACGACGGCCGCGCGGCGCGGAAGCCCGGCGGCCGGGAGGCCGGCGATGACGGTGTCGAGCTGGGCCGACGGCACGGCCAGCAGGACGTAGTCCGCACGTGCCAGCCCGTCGCCGGCCTGGCCGACCTTGAGGTTGGCGGGCAGCGCGACGCCGGGCAGGTAGGCCAGGTTCTCGCGGTCGGCGCTGAGGCGCTCGCACTGCTCGGCCGTGCGGGTCTGCAGGGTGGTGCGGACGCCGCCGCGCGCCAACAGCACGGCGACCGCGGTGCCGAACGAGCCCGCGCCGACGACGACGGCGCGCCGGGCGCCGGGCGTCGGGAGCGAGAGGGACGGCCGCGGGCGGTCGGGCACGCTGGCGAGACTAGATGAACCGTCGCGCGCACTAGCCGCCCGGCGCCTGGCGGCGCCTCAATCCGACACGGTGGCGGCCGATGACCGGGCCATGGAGCGCGCCATGTCAGGGCTGGCGCGCGCCCGACGCTCCCGCTGGGCGGCTGTCGGTCGCTCCGCCCACCCCGATGCAGCAGCGGCCGGCCGCGAGGCGACGCGCTGCGCGCTGCGCGCCCACCAGGACGCCGGCCTGCTCCTCGTCTTCGCCTCCGGCTCCTACGACCTGCACGCGGTGGCCGCCGCGGTCGGCGACGCCGCCGCGGGCGTCCCGGTCGTCGGCTGCTCGTCCGGCGGCGAGATCGACGGCGACGGTCCGAGCATCGACTCGGTCGCCGTCCTCGCGCTCGGCGGCGAGGGACTCGCCTTCAGCACCACGGCGGTCACCTCACCGGACCCGCGCGACGCCGGCGCCCGGGCCGCCGCCTGCGTCGGCGACGTCGCCGGCCGCCCGCACCAGGTGCTCCTGATGCTGGCCGACGGCCCGGCCGCCGGCCACGCCGACCTCGTCCGCGGCGCCTACTCGGTCACCGGCGCGGGGGTGCCGCTCGTGGGCGGCGTCGCCGGCCACCCGACCCTCGGCCAGACGACCGGGCTGATCTACGGCTCGGCCGTGCTGCGCCAGGCCGTGATCGGCATCGCGATCGGCTCCGACGCGCCCTTGGGCATCGGCGTCCGGCACGGGTGGCGCGCGGTGGGCGAGCCCATGCTCGTGACGCGTGCGACCCCGGGACGCGTCCAGGAGCTCGACGGCCGTCCCGCGCTCGACGTCTACCGCGAGCGCCTCGGCCCCGCCGCCGACGACGACGTGGTCGTCCTCGGCCACCCGCTCGGAATGCAGCGCCGCGTCGGCGAGCCGCACGTGCGCTCGGTCAGCCTCGCCGGCCGCGCCGACGGCTCCATCGGGGCCGCCGTGCCCGCCGGCGCGCTCGTGTGGCTCATGGAGTCCGACCCGGCCGCCGTGCTGGCGGCGTCGGGCGCGGCGTGCCGCGAGGCGATCGACGCCCTCGGCGACGGCGAGGCGCCGCAGGCGCTCGTGCTCTTCGGCTGCTCGGCGCGGTCGAAGTTCCTGCGCGCCGACGCCCCGCAGGAGATCGCGCGCGTCGCGGACCTGGCCGGCGACGCGACGATCGTCGGGCTCTACACCAACGGCGAGATCGCGCGCACGCGCGGGGTCATGGGCTTCCACCACCAGACGCTCGTCGTCCTGGCGCTCGCATGAGCGATCTGGCCTCCAGCTGGGCGGCGCAGCAGCTCACCGAGTTCCTCAGCGCCGTGTCGGCGTGCGCCGACGAGGCGCTCGCGACGCGCGAGGGCGTCGAGCGCGCCGCCGAGACCGTGGAGGCGGAGGGCGCGGCGCTCGTGCGCGCCGGCGCCGCGGTCGCCTCGATCGGCTGGCCGCGCTTCGAGGTGCCCGAGCAGGCTTTGGTCGCCGTCGCGCGCGCCGGCAGCGGCGCGGTGCCGGTCCCGGGTGCCGGCGACTGCCCGGCGGTCGCCCTGCCGCTCGACGACGAGGACGCCGCGCTGGTCGTCGTCCGCCAGGGCGCGCCGCTGGAGCACGACGAGCTCACGCTGCTGCGCGGCATGGCCCGCGGGCTGGCGCTGACGCTCCGGCTCCTGCGGACCATCGGCGCCGAGCGCGGCCTGCGCGCCCGCGCCGACCTCCAGGCCGCCGAGAACGTCCGCCTGCTCGAGACGCTCCGCAAGCGCCAGCGGGTGCTGGAGGCCATGGCGCGCATCCAGCGCGCGATCTCGCGGCGCGAGCCGCTGGACGGCGTGCTCGACACGATCGTCGGCGCCGCGGGGGAGCTGCTCGGCGACGACTTGCCCGCGCTGCTGCTCGTCGATCCCGACGACCCGGGGTGGATGATCGTCGCGGCTGCGCACGGCTTCGATCCCGAGACCGTCGAGCGCCACCGCCGCCGGCGCATCGGCGAGGGCGTCGCCGGCCGGGCCGTCTCTGAGGATCGGCTCGTGGTCGCCGAGGACTACGGGCGCTCCGACGATGCGGTGAGCGGCTTCGTCGCCGACGGCGTGGAGGCCGCGATGGCCGCGCCGGTGCACGAGGACGGCCGCGTGATCGGCTCGCTCATGTTGTCGTCCTTCCGCAGCGGCCGCGTCTTCTCCCGCTCCGAGCAGGACATGTTGTCGTCCTTCGCGGAGCACGCCTCGCTGGCGCTGACCGACGCACGCCGGGTCGACACGATGCTGCACCAGGCACTGCACGACGCGCTCACCGGGCTGCCCAACCGCGCGCTGTTCACCGACCGCCTGCAGCACGCGCTGACCCAGGGTCGCCGCCGCGGGATGAGCTGCGGCGTGATCTTCCTGGACCTCGACCGCTTCAAGACCGTCAACGACTCGCTCGGCCACGCCGCGGGCGACGAGCTGCTGGGCGTCGTCGCGCGCCGCATCGACGAGTCGCTGCGCAGCGCCGACACCGCCGCGCGACTCGGCGGCGACGAGTTCGCCGTGCTGCTGGAGGACCTGGCCGACGCCGAGGAGGCCGTGCTCGTCGCGCAGCGGATCTCCGCGGCGCTGCACGCGCCGGTCGTGATCCAGGGCCGCGAGGTCTTCGTCAGCTGCTCGCTGGGGATCGCCGTCGGGCGGGTCAGCGCGCCCGAGCTGCTGCGCCAGGCCGACGTGGCGATGTACCGCGCCAAGGCCGAGGGCAAGGGGCGCCATCGCGTCTACGAGGAGAGCATGCAGGCGGAGATCGTCGAGCGGCTCGAGCTCGAGGGCGAGCTGCTGCACGCCATCGAGCGCGACGAGATCGCCGTGCACTACCAGCCGGTGATCACCCTCGAGGGCGAGACGCTGGCCGGCTTCGAGGCCCTGGCGCGCTGGACGCACCCGACCCGCGGCCTCGTGCCGCCCCCGCAGTTCATCCCGCTGGCGGAGGACAACGGCTCGATCGTCGCGCTCGGCCGCCAGATCCTGCGGACGGCGTGCCGGCAGGCCGCGCGGTGGCTGGACGAGTTCCCGTCGGCCGAGCCGCGCATCATGTCCGTGAACCTCTCGGGCCGCCAGCTCGAGGACCCCAACATCGTCAGCGACGTGGCCGCGGCGCTCGCGGACTCGGGCCTGCCGGC
>JAOPZP010000005.1 GCA_025964055.1 Conexibacter sp. | reverse complement strand
GACCGAGCGCGCCGGGTCGGCGCCGAGGCGGCGGCAGGCCTCGAGGTAGATGTCGGGCGCCGGCTTGGGGTTGGGCACCTCGTCGCCGGCGACGGTCACCGCGAACCGCTCGGCCATGCCGGAGGTGCGCAGGACCAGGTCGAGGAAGTCGCGGGGGGAGTTGCTGGCGACCGCGACGGGGATGCCGGCGGCGCTGAGCGCGTCGACGAGCTCGACCGCCCCGGGGCGGGGCTCGACGTCGTCGGCGGCCTCGGCCATGACAAGCGCGTGGAGCTCGTCCATGAGCGCCGGGCCGCGGCCAGGCTGGGCGAGCATGACCGCGAGCTTGCCGCCGGCGATGGTGTGCGAGGTGCCCAGCAGGTCGCGCTTGTGGTCGTCGGTGAAGGTGAACCCGTGGCGCTCGAAGAGCGCCGTCTCCCCGCGCGTCCAGGCCACCTCGGTGTCCAGCAGCAGGCCGTCGTTGTCGAACACGATCGCGTCGGGCGGGGTCACGCCTCCACCCTAGGAGGTCGCCCCTGGGGACAGTCCCCAACCCTCGACCGCGGCGGGGACCGTCCCTAGCGTGGCTCGCGCCAGAGGAACCAGACGGGCGGGCCCTTGGGGAGGTCGAGCCGGTCGAGGACCTCGAAGCCGTGGCGCCCGTAGAACGCCAGGTTGCGCTCCTTGCCGGTCTCCAGGTAGGCGGGCAGGCGCTCCTGGTCGCAGAGGTCCAGCCCCGGCCGGATGACCTGCGAGCCGAGGCCCTCGCCCTGGCGGCTGGGATCGACGCCGAGCACCGCGAGGTAGAGGTGGCGCCCGGGCGGATGCCGCGCCTCGACCTGGCCGAGGCCCATCAGCACCCGCGGCAGGCGCGGCAGCACGCCGGGCAGCGTGAGCCGCAGGAGCCGCAGCGTCTCGCGCGTGTCCTCGCGCCAGCGCCCGGGCAGCGCCCAGAGCGCGGCCCCGGCTCGGTCGTCGACCGTCCACGTGGCGTCCTGGTCGAGCAGCCGCTCGACCTGCCAGCGGAAGAAGCGCTGCGCCCAGTACGGTCGCCGCCGCTCGCTGGCGTACACCCAGCGGGTCACGGGGTCGTCGGAGAAGGACCGGGCGAGCATCGCCGCCAGCGGCTCGACGTCCTCGTCGCGTACGGGGCGGACCGCCATCGGCCCGGACTGTAATGGGCCTAGCCGTCGGCGTTGATCCGGGCGATCAGCTCGCCGAGCACGCGGGGCGCGTCCTCGTTGGGGACCTGGCAGGTCCCCGCGGCCTCGTGCCCGCCGCCGCCGTAGGAGAGCATGAGCTCGCCGACGTCGGTCTTCGACGACCGGTCGAGCACCGACTTGCCCGTCGCGAACACCGTGTTCTGCTTGCGCAGGCCCCACAGGATGTGGATCGAGATGTTGCAGGAGGGCCACAGCGCGTAGGCCGTGAACCGGTTCGTGGCGTAGATGGGATCCTCGTCGCGGAAGTCCAGGACGACGAGGTTGCCGTGCTCGGTCCCGCAGCGCGCGACCTGGTCGATCGCCGCGTCGGCGTGCTGGCGGTAGAGCTCGACACGCTCGGCGACGTCCGGCGTCTGGAGGATCTCCTCGATCGACTTGGTGGTGATGTCGTCGATCAGCTGCATCATCAGCTGGTAGTTGGAGATGCGGAAGTCGCGGAAGCGGCCGAGGCCGGTGCGGGGGTCCATCAGGAAGCTGATGTAGTCCCAGCCCTGGGGCTCGAGGATGTCCTCGCGGCTGAAGTCGGCGGCGTCGGCCTTGTCGACGGCGGCCATGATGTCCTCGCCGATGAGCGAGAAGCGCTCGGCGCCGCCGTAGAAGTCGTAGACCACGCGCGCGGCGGACTTGGCGCCGGCGACGATGACGTGGTTCTCCGGCGCGTCCGGCACCCGCAGCGTCTCGCTGTCGTGGTGGTCGAACGCGAGGTGGACGCCCGGGACGTAGGGCAGGTTGGTCGTGATGTCGCGGTCGGTGAGCTCCACCAGGCCGTCCTGCATGTCCTTGGGGTGGACGAACTTGATGTCGTCGAGGATCCCCATCTCCTTCAGGAGCGCCGCGCAGACCAGCCCATCGAAGTCGGAGCGCGTCACCAGCCGGTAACGCTCGGCCACCTGGGTCGTCATGCGGAGTGGTGTCCCTTCACGGAGATCGTCACGGTCGTCATCCGCATGGTCGGCATCGCGACCGGATTCCTGAGCGAAGGGCGCCGCCGCACCGACATTCGGCCGGACCGCGGCGACCGCGAGCGCGCCTCAGCCGTCGGGATGCTGCTCGAGGTAGTCCAGGTAGACCGGGCGCAGGGCGTCAGACAGCCGGCCGTCGTCGTCGCGGAACGTGTCGGCCACCTGGCCCGACCAGTGCGCGACGTCGTAGTCGGCCTGGTCCGCCTGGCCGGCACCGGCCTCGGCGGCCGGCACCATCCGCATCAGGTTCCACAGGAACTTGACGTCGAGGTGCTTCTTGGCGCGGCCCACCGCGCGGTCGTGCAGCTCCTGGGAGCTGAGGGCGTCGAGCTCGTCGCGACGGGACATGCGGGGCATCCTCGCACGCGTCCGGCCGGTCCGCGATGCCGCCCCAGCGCAGCGCCTAGGCCGCGGCGCTCATCTCGCCCAGCGCCGAGAGGACGTCCTCGTCGTGCGTGTCGGGCTTGGCCTTCTTGATGACGCGGCGGACGATGCCCTCCTCGTCGATGACGAACGTCGAGCGCTGCGCGCCCATGTACGTCTTGCCGTACATCGACTTCTCGACCCACACGCCGTAGGCCTCGGAGACCTCGTGGTGCTCGTCGGCGAGCAGCTCGAAGTTCAGGTGCTGCTTCTCGTAGAACTTCTTGATGGCCTTGACCGGGTCCGGCGAGACGCCGAGCACGACCGCGTCGGCCGCCTCGTAGTCGAGCTGGTGGTCGCGCACGCCGCATGCCTGGGTCGTACACCCCGGCGTGTTGGCCTTGGGGTAGAAGTAGAGGACGACCCGCTGCCCGCGGAAGCTCGACAGGCGGACCGGCTCGCCCTTCTGGTCGGGGAGCTCGAAGTCCGGAGCCGGCTGGCCTTCCTTGATCATGCCTCCATGATACGGCCGCGCCCGCCGGGCTACTTGAGCAGGCGCGACAGCCGGCGGTCCTTGAGCACGCGCCCGCCGGTCTGCTCCTGCGGGCAGTAGCAGAGCACGTAGCTCTCGTAGTGGACCGCCTCGATCGTCGTGCCGCAGCGCGGGCACGGCTCGCCGTCGTGGCGATGGACCTCCAGCGGGAGCGGGAGCTTGTCGGGGATCGGCAGGTGCACGACGTCCTCGTAGTGGGCGATCGCCCCGCCGAGGCGCTCGAGGATCGCCGACCGCAGGGCGGCCGCCTCGTCGGCGTCCAGGTCGTTGGCGCGCTTGAACGGCGACAGCCGCGCGGTCCACAGGATCTCGTCGACCCAGGACCGCCCGATGCCGGTGATGACGCGCTGGTCGCGCAGCGCGGCCTGCAGCGGCCGGGCGCCGACGGGCTTCAGGAGCGCCGCGAGGTCCTCGGGCGGGTCGGGCCACGCCTCGGGGCCGAGGGTGGCGATCGCCTCGTCGGTGGCCAGGCCCTCGGACGTCAGCACCTTGACCCACGCCGCCTGCCGCGTGCCGAACTCGCGCAGCCGCAGCTCGCGGTCGTCGGAGAAGCGGATCAGCAGCCGCGACGTGCGGTCGCGCAGCCCGGCCCGCTTGCTCCACAGCTGCAGGCGCCCGGCGCTCATGAGATGGACCAGCACATGCAGGTCGCCCTCGACGTCGATGACCAGGTGCTTGCCGATGCGCCGCACGCCCTGCACCGTGCGCCCGTCGAGGGCGTGCAGCGGCGGGTCGAACGTCTTGAGCGCGTTGAGGCCCGGCGCCAGGGTCGACTCGATCGTCTCGCCGGCGAGGGCCTCGCTCAGGCGGCGCGCGGTGATCTCCACCTCGGGAAGCTCGGGCATGGGCGCCCTCGATGGTAGGG
>JAOPZP010000566.1 GCA_025964055.1 Conexibacter sp. | reverse complement strand
GAGCATGCCGCCCGCGGCCGCGGCGAGGTACCCGACGGCGACGCTGCCCGACCGGAAGGCGCCCCAGACGGCGCAGAAGGCGCCGGCCAACATCATGGCCTCGAGCCCGATGTTGATGACCCCGGCCGTCTCGGAGACCAGCTCGCCGAGGGCGGCGTAGAGCAGCGGCGCGCTGAGGCTGACGCCCGCCACGAGCAGGAGGGTGATGAAGCTGTGCTGCATCAGGCCCCCACCACCGGTCCGGCGAGGCCGTCGCGGGCGATCGGACGGTCGGGCGCCTGTGCCCGGTCGAGCATCGCCCGGGCCTGCCGGCGGCGGGCCAGCATCTCGACGATGCCCAGTCCGATCAGCACGAACACGACGGCGAAGCCCTCGGTGATCGGCACGATCGCCGACGACACCCCTTCCGCGGTCGTCTGGAGGCCGGCGCCGCCGGAGTCGAGCGCGCCGAACAGCAGTGCCGCGCCGACGATGCCGACCGGGTTCAGCCGGCCGAGCAGCGCGATCGCGATGGCCTCGAAGCCGTAGCCGGGCGAGAAGCCCTCGATCAGCCGGCCGCGCGCGCCGAGCACCTCGATGCCGCCGGCCAGCCCGGCGAGCGCACCGCTGGCCGCCATCGCGGCGACCGTGACCCAGCCGACCGACAGGCCCGCGACGCGCGAGGCGCGATCGTTGGCCCCGATCGCTCGCAGCTGCAGGCCGAAGACGGTGCGGCCGAGCACGAACGCGACGACGACGGTGACGCCGAGGACGACGAGCGCGCCGGCGTTCAGCAGCGTGCCCGTCCAGATGATGGGCAGCCGCAGCTCGATCGGCACCGGGTCCGTCGCGGGGAAGGTCGACCCGCTGGCCAGCCACGGGCCCTCGACCAGGTAGTTCGTGAGGTGGATCGCGACGTAGACCAGCATCAGCGAGGTGATGACCTCGCTGATCCCGCGCCGCGCGCGCAGCGCTCCGGGGATCGCGCCCCAGGCCGCCCCGGCGGCGGCAGCGGCGAGCAGCGCCAGGCCGGCTGCGATCGGGAACGCGACGACCGGTCCGAAGAGCGCGACGCCGGCCGCGGCCAGCGCGCCGACGTAGATCTGTCCCTCGGCGCCGACGTTCCACAGGCCGGCGCGCAGGGCCAGCGCGATGCCCAGCGCGGGCAGCAGGCGCGGCAGCGTCTTGATGATCGTGGTGCTCAGCGCGAAGGTCGAGCCGAACGCCGCCGAGACCATGCTCCGGTAGGCGGCGACGGGATCGCTGCCGTTGGCCGCCAGCAGCACGCCGACCACCACGAGCGCCAGCGCCACGCTCAGGATCGGGACGCCGACGGCGACCAGCGTGCCCTGGCGCGTCCGCAGCAGCCTCATCGGGCCGCGCCCCCCATCAGCAGCCCGATCTCCTCGGCGCCGGCGGCATCGGCATCGACCTCGCCGGCCACCCGGCCGCCCTGCATCACGACGATGCGATCGGCGATCCCGAGGAGCTCGTCGAGGTCCATCGACGCCAGCAGCACCGCGGCGCCCGCGTCGCGCTGACGTTGGAGCTCCTCGTGCACGGCCGCCGCGGCGGCGAAGTCCAGGCCCCACGTCGGGTAGCAGGCCAGCACCACCGACGGCTGCCGCCACAGCTCGCGCGCGATGACCACCTTCTGCTGGTTGCCGCCCGAGAGCGCCGCGACCGCAACGGCCGGCCCGGGCGTCCGCACCCCGAAGCGCTCGATCAGCTCCACGGCGTGGTCGTTGACCGCTGCCCGCCGGATCACGCCGAAGCGGCTGAACGGGCGCTCGCCGGCGACCGGCAGGGTGAGGTTCTCGGCGATCGTCAGGTCGCCGACGAGGCCACCGCGCCGCCGGTCGGCGGGGATGTGGCCGATGCCCAGGCGTCGCCGGGCGCGGACGCCGAGCGCCCCGATGTCGCGCCCGTCCATCCGGATCGCCCCGCCCGTCAGGGGCCGGACGCCCGCGAGCGCCTCGACGAGCTCGACCTGGCCGCTGCCCTGAAGGCCCGCGACGCCGAGGATCTCGCCGCACCGCACGGCGAGCGACACGCCGTCGACGGCCGTCTGGCCGCGGTCGCCGCCGACGGAGACGTCGAGCGCCTCGAGCACGTCGTCGCCGGCGCCCGCGCGGGGCGCCCGCTGGTGGTCGACGCGGGCCGCCAGGTCGCCGATCATCAGCTCGCCGAGCAGCTCGCGGGTGGCCTCGGCGCGGACGAGCGTGCGGACGTTGCGCCCCCGGCGCAGCACCGTGATCCGGTCGACGACCGCCAGCACCTCGTCGAGCTTGTGGGCGATCAGGATCACGCCCATGCCCTCGGCCGCCAGCCGGCGGATGACGGTGCCGAGGCGCTGCACCTCGTCGGGCGAGAGCAGCGATGACGGCTCGTCCAGGATGAGGACGCGCGGCTCCCGCGCCAGCGCCTTGAGCAGCTCCGCGCGCTGCTGCTCGCCGACCGAGAGCCGTTCGACGGCGACGTTGGGCTCGACGCCGAGGCCGTAGCGGGCCGACAGCTCGCGCACGGTCGCCGCGCCGTCGCGGAGGCTGATGCGCCGCCCGCCGAACCGCAGCGCGAGCACGAGGTTCTCGGCGACCGACAGCGTCGGGATCAGCGAGAAGTGCTGCTGGACGTAGGCGACGCCGAGCGCCATCGCGTCACGCGGCTCGGCGATCGCGACCTCCTCGTCGCCGAAGAGGACGCGGCCGGCATCGGCACGCTGCAGGCCGTAGAGGATCCCCATCAGCGTCGACTTCCCGGCCCCGTTCTCGCCGAGCAGCGCGTGGACCTCGCCCACGCGCAGCTCGAACGAGACGGAGTCGTTGGCGAGCACGCCCGGGTAGGCCTTCGTGATGCCCTCGAGGCGGAGCAGCGGCCCCTCGTGCTTCACGTCGCCCACCCGGGATCCGCTCACTTCGGGCAGGAGGTGTCGACCTTGGGCTTGATCGTCCCGTCCACGATCTTCTTCTGGGCCGCGAGCGCCTCGTCGTAGACGCTCTGGGGCAGCAGCGCCGTCTTGGACACCGCCGGCCCGGAGTCGGCCGTCATCGTGTACTGGAACAGCTTGCCGCCCAGCGACCCGCTCTGCGCCTGCTTGGCGATCCCCGCGAGGAACGTCGCCTGCGTCTTCAGGATCGACGAGGCGATGACGTCCTTGGCCAGCGAGCTGTTGTCGACCCACTCGGTGACGGTCGGCACCTTCTTGCCCTGCGCGGCCTTGAACAGACCGAACCAGCCGTTGTTCATGTTGCCGCTCAGCGCATCGGCGCCGCTGTCGATCATGGCCTGCGCGGCCTGCTGGGCCTTGGTCGGATCCTCGAAGTCCCCGGTGAAGGTCGACTTGATCTTGATCGCCGGGTTGGCGTACTTCGCGCCCTGCTCGAAGCCGTGCAGGTTGGCCGCGGTCGGCGGGATGCACAGCGAGCCGACCCAGCCGATGGTGCCGCTCTTGGACAGCTTGGCCGTCACGAACCCGCCGACGAACTCCCAGTCCTGGATGTTCTCGTCCATCGAGTTGAGGTTGGTGCCGTTCTTGGCCGTGCTGTTGACCACGAGGAACTGCACCTTCGGGAACTCCGCGGCGACGGTGGTCGCGCCGTCGGTGAACTGACCGCCCCAGCCGATGACCAGGTCATAGCCCTTGCTGGCGTACTGGCGGTAGACGTCGGCCTGGTTGGGCACCGAGACGTTCTGCGTGACGGTGACGTCGGCGCCGAGCTCCTTCTTGATGAGGTCGGCCGACCGCTGGCCGTCGGCGTTGTACCCCTGGTCGGTCGGGCTGCCGGGCAGGAGCACCGCGACCTTCATGCCACCCGCCGACGGCGTCGACGCGGCCTGCGTCGCCGCGCCGGCGGTCGAGCTGCTGTTCGAGCTCGAGTTGCTTCCGCATCCGGCCATGGCCAGCGCGGCCGCTGCGGCGATCGCCGCAAGCGGGGCTAGTGATCTGCGCACGTCGTTGCTCCTCTGGTTTCGAGGCGCCTAGTGGCGCCAGTGCACGAAGACGCGCTCGGCGATGCCGGCGCGTTCGATGACCTCACGGGCGCGCGCGGTGGCCTCCTCCAGGACCTCCCGCTCGCGGCCGAAGCCGATCAGCTCGCCGCGGTGCAGCCGCAGCTCGCCGTTGATGACCACGGTGTCGACGTCCGTGCCGTGCGCGGAGAACACCAGCGCACCGACCGGGCGGTTGGGCACCGTCACGTGTGCCTTGCGGAGATCGAAGACGGAGATGTCGGCCTTCTTGCCGACCTCGAGCGATCCGACGAGATGGTCCATGCCCATGGCCTTGGCCGTGTTGATCGTGGCCATCTCGATGACGCGCTCGGCGGTCATCAGCGTCGGGTCCATGTGCGTGACGTTCTGGATGAGCGCGGCGAACTTCATCTGCTCGACCATGTCCGGCGAGCAGTTGACGTAGGTGCCGTCGGTCCCGAGCCCCACGTTGACCCCGGCCTCGAACATCTGCTTGAGCGGCGCGATGCCGTCGCAGCTGTAGGCGTTGCTCACGGGGTTGGAGATCACGCTCGCGCCGGCGCGCGCGACGTGCGCGATCTCGCGGTCCTTGAGGTGCAGCGAGTGGACCAGCACCCAGTTGTCGACCAGCGCGCCGATGCGGACCAGGTAGTCGACGTCGCCGCCGCCGGTCGCGAGCTCGAACTCCTTGATCGAGAGCCACGGCGTGCCGGCGGAGCAGTGGTTGGTGATCTTCAGGTCGCGCCGTTGCGCCAGGGCGACACCCTCGCGGATGATCTCGTCCGACGTCGAGTTGTGCAGCATCCAGTTGGCGCCGGTCTCGATGGCGAGGCCCATGTGGATGAGCCCGCCCGCGCCGTCCCAGCGGTCGATGACCTCCTCGGCGAGCGCGACCTCCTCCTCGCGGCCCCGAACGTGCGGACGCGCCTCGTAGTGGTTCGAGAACGCGGGCTGCGGCGTGTCGCGCAGCTCCTTGGTGACCATCTGGCGCACGCCGACCTCGATCGCCGGCTCGATGATCGCCTGCATCGTCTCGTGGTCGTTGACGTTGACGACGTGGTTGAGCGAGCACGTCGTCCCGGTCCGGATCTGCTCGATCGCTCCGAGGTAGGCCGCGATCCGCAGGTCGTCGCGGGACATCTGCCCCATCAGCGGGATCGTCACCTGGTCCAGCCACGGCTCGAGCAGCAGGCCCTCCCCGGTGTTCTTGAAGAGGCTGCCCCAGTGGTGGTTGTGGCCGTTGAGCAGGCCGGGCGTGACCATCATCCCGTCGAGGGGGATGACGCGGGCCTCGCCCACGTCCCCGATCTCCTCCATCGGCCCGATGCCGGTGATCCGGTCGTCCTCGACGCGGACGAAGCCCGACGGGATCACGCGCCGGTCGGGATCGACCGTCACGACGTAGCCGTCGGTCAGCAGCAGCGACGCCATCAGCGGCTTGCCCCTCGGGGGATCCCGGCCGAGCGCTGTACGAACGTCCATGGCGACAACATGGCACCGGTATACAGCCGCCGGGCCCTTGAAGGCAAGTGTCTACGTGCATTTTATGGAGGCGGTCGGTATGCGTTGGCCCGTCGGTATACACACGGTCCGCCCAGATGCGGTGTAGGTTTGTCGGTGTGTCGGGACACACGCCGCTTCGGGAGAAGGCCTTCGAGCGCATCAGGGGAGAGCTCCTGGCCTCCGGCCCGCGCGCCTTCGGAGGGCGGCTCGTCGAGCAGCAGCTCGCGGTCGAGCTCGAGATGAGCCGGACGCCGGTCCGCGACGCGCTGCGACGGCTCGCGGTCATCGGGCTGGTCGAAGAGGCGTCCGGCGGCGGCTACGTGCCACGTCGGGTCCGGCTGCGCGACGTGCGCGAGCAGTTCGACATCCGCCTGCTGCTCGAGCCCAAGGCCGCCGAGCTGGCCGCGGCGCGCCCTGCGGACGACCTCGCGGCGGCGTTCGCCGCCCTGGACGCCGTCGGCGTCGAGGCCGTCGACGGATCGGCCTTCCACCTCGCCGTGGCGGAGGCCTCGGGCAACGAGGTCCTGATGCGGTCCATCGCGACCATCGATGAGCAGTCCTTCGTCCTGCGCGTCAGCGGCGGCTGCTCCGCCGCCGATCGCCGCCGGCTGCGCGCCGGCCATCGCGCCGTCCTCGACGCCGTTCGCGCCGGCGAGCCGG
>JAOPZP010000594.1 GCA_025964055.1 Conexibacter sp. | reverse complement strand
GCTCATGCGTCGGCGACGAGTTCCTGGAAGCGAAACGGCTCGCGGCCGGCGCCCCAGATGAGGACCGGCTGCGGGCTCTCCTCATCGAGCAGATACCCGAGGAAGCGCGGTTGTTCTTGGGAGCCCTCCTCGGCCAGCTCGCCGAGCGGAGCGATGATCGACTGCACCCATTCCCGGCTGTCCTTGGGCAGCGTTCGCGTTGTGAGCTTCCACCGCTCCCCGTATCGATCCCAGCGCAAGGTGGTCGCCGGCGTTCCCGGGAAGTAGGCGTTGCTTCCCCACTCCATGACATATCGCCAGAGGGCCGCGCGCTGGAGCAGCGGCAGGGACCCAACGGGAGGGGGACCCTCGTCGAACCAGTCGCCCAAGAACTCGTCCGCCGCGAAGTCGTTCGGATCGAGGGCCTCGTCAAACGCCGGCAACTCGGGGCCGCCATTCCCAGTCCGCCATTGTGCGAAAGCGCCGACGACTTCCTGCGGCACGTCCGACGAGAACGTGAAGGCCAACGTCAACTCCGTGAAGGATCCCATTGCCCAGATCATCGCTGACCACTGGGCGTCCATACGACGCGCGTCCGGCTTCCGCTATCCATGCAACCCAGGAGCGGACCGGTTCTGCGTTTCGCCCCAAGCAGCAGCGGAGGCGCCACCCAGCAGACCGGTTGGCTCGGTGGCGGGTCGCTTAGGGCCGGTCGTAGAGTTCCCACCACTCGTATCCGAGCAGGCTCCGGGCCCGTTCTCGGATGGAGTCATCGAGCTTGATGAAGGACTCCATCTCGGTCACCAGTTGCCACGCGTCGCGGAGTTCGGTCGGCGGGCGCCGGACAGCGAAGGTCAGCGTGACACCGGTCGCCGCACACGGCTCGGCGCCGTAGCGGTGATGCCAGCTGCGCAGTGCGCTGACCAGGCGCTCGCTTCCTCCGCCGTTCCCCCCGGCACCCCAGAAGTGTGTGTACGCGGGCACGACTGATGGGCAGTCGCTGGGCAGCAGAACGAGCCTGCTGACCTGCGTCAGGCCCCAGGGCAGGTCCGGTGGGCCACCGTACTCACGGCCCGTCGTCGGCCGTTGGTCTTCTTCCCAAGCGAGCAGGAAGGCATCGAGGGCGTGCCAGTCGGGAGTCGAAACCTGCTCCAGCAGCTCGGTCACGCTCGGAGCTTGTCCGTTGCGCCGTTTCGTGGTTACGGCCTCGCCGCCGACCACCCGCTCCCAATCCTCCGGCGGAAACTCGGGTCGGCGTCTTCCGTCGGGCCAGCTGATGCTGCCGGCGCGCTCGATGATCGCCGCCGGGCTCTGATCGCCGGTGTTCGGATAGAAATGGCGGCTGTAGACGTCTTCGCCGACCACGCCGACCAGCAGCGGCCAACGTCCCGTCCTCCGGAGCGCTTCCCGCGCGGCGTGCCACGCAGCCACAGCATCAAGGTCGCCGATATTCAACTCGAAGCCGACCTCGGCGGTGCCCGGGATCGGCACCCGCTGAAGATCGCGGTCGGCCAAGACCGAGGCGTCGAGTGCCTCCCGGATCTCATCGGCGTTGCTGAGCATCGGCACATCATGGTGCGGCAGCCCGCATCATCCGCGCAAAACGGACGAACGGGCCGTGGTTGGGCGAAGGGCCGGTGGTGACCCACGATGCGGAGCAGCACTTGCGCTTCTCGTCCGGAGCGGAAGCTCGCCGCCAGCCAGCGTGGACGTTGTGCCTGCCGAACGTACGGGGTACGACCCCGCCATGAGCTTGACTCGACGCCTCCACGACGGCTGGCAAGGCGATGCGCCGAGGGATCCAGGCCAGCAGGTGGAGGACCAGCCGTGGGCGACGGGCTGGCCCTCGTCGTGGCGGGAGTCATGATGGTCTTCGGCACGTTCTGGACCCCGATGCAGTTGCAGCGAGTTGAGGACAAGCTGGCCGAGAGAGGCGGCGACGTGGGACGGTTTCGCGCCGCGCGGAGTGGGTTCATCTTGAGTATGTTGCCGCGCCTGATGGGCGTGTAGTCCCGAGCGGATATGCGCAACCCGGATGTGTCCGTCAGCCAGATAGTCGCCGTCAAGCTGGCCGTGCGCCTCGCGGCCGAGCTGACGCGGTCACTCATCCATTCGCGCGAGACAGCGCATTACGAACATCGACAAGCCGGTGATCTGTCCGCACTCGACCGTGCCATGTTCATCGAGATGGCGGCCAGCGCGACGCTAACCGCTATCGGGGGCGGCGTCGTCGTTCGCTGGATCGCAACAGGGAACGGACCGGGCGTTCGGACGCTGGTCCTTCTCGTCTAAGCGTGCCGCGCTCCGTTCGCGGCAGCGCTGTCGCTTTCCATGCTCAGGAGCAGCGCGCCGGTTCCGCGTTTCGTCCAAAGAGGCACTCGGGCTTTGCACGCGTGGTCGGGCGGGCCTACGGTCTGCGCGAGTGAGCGAGCGCGAGGAGCACCCGAGGCGTTCTCCAAACCTTCCGCCACATTCTGAGCTGCAACTCCGGCTCTGGCGACTGGTCTACGAGATCAGCGAAGCGCGGGGGTCGTGGGGACAAGGAAACCGCACGCCGCCTTGAGCGCGAGCGCCGCGGCGTCTTTCACCAGCTGCAACAGAGCTGGGATGAGAATGCGCGGTAGGCGCGCTTCTCGCGCAACCGAGCACCGGTGCCGAGTTTCGTCCCAAGCAGAAGTTGCGCGGCCTCGCTCGGAGGGATGGCCTTATCTGTTGAAGCGCGCGATGATCGCGGCTCTCAGATCGTCAAGGCGCTCGGGCAGGATCTCGGCGAGCCGCCGTGCGCCGTCTTGCGTCCAAGCTGCATCGGCTCGGACCGGGACAGACGAGATCCGCCCGCGCTGCGATGGCTCGTCGGGCCACAGCAGCATCGCCGCGCGCCAGCGATCGTCGGCTTCTACGACATGACCGTGTTTGTACGTCCTCCGCTCATTGGGCGCATCGGTCGTGAAGTCGTCGAGGTCGTCCAGGCAGGCGTGGAGAGCGCGACCGTCCACCCCGCTGAACGCCCACGTCTCGCCAGTGCCAGAACCGTCGCTTGGCGACCTCAGTTCGAGCAGGCAGCGCACCTCTGACAGCATGCCTGAGAGCGCTTCTCCTTTCCATGCGTTGGAGGCGCAGACCGCTGCCGCATTTCGTCCAAAGCGGTAGTCCGCCCGTCGTTCCGGAAGCCGTTCGTGAGGGCGCTACTCGCTAGTCAGAGCTGCGGGCTTGGTTGCCGGTGACTTCCACGACGACGCGCCCACCAACTGCCCGGCCGCGGGGCGAGCCACGCGGAGACGAGCCAGAGCAGGCCGCCGAAGATGCAACCGGCCAGGAGCCAGCCCCAACGACCTTTCAGTGCCGTGATCACCGCGGCGACTGAGGCGACCAGCAGCCACGCCAGGGCGTAGAAACCGAGGTTTGACTCGACGACGAAGTCGCTGCTTGAAGCGAGAAAGCTCACGCGGCGGAGTCTAGGGGGCAGCCAGATCGGGCTGCCGCTTTCCATGCAAAGCGGAAGCCCGAGGAACGCTTGGGTTTCTCGCGCAACGCGATACCGAAAGCGCCAGCACATCATCGAGACCGTGTTTCGCCCGCATCAAGTTCCTGCGCGGAATCACGAGATTCCAGCGCGGCGGCCTGGCCGCCTGCCAAGCGGAATGGCAGCTCATCGCCACCGGCCACAACCTTCTCAAGCTCCACACCGGCCTGACCGGCTGACCCCGGCACGCAGCGGGCGATGCCCAGCACGTTTCGAACCGCCACCGCCCCCAAGCCCGCCTGACGGTGAGCGTTGCGCAACAGCCCCATCATGCGGGCCTTTTGCCTTGGTGTGACCCGCAGGCCTGGCGGCCGGCAACGCTGAACACCAACGCCATCAAGAAGCAGGCGCGCGCGAGAAGCACAAGAAACCGCTCGTGCTGCCGATCGGTAGGGGGAGCGAACGGCACGCCGTGCCGTCGCTCACGGTCAAGGAGACCAACCTGATATGCCCCTCCGCGGGAGTAGCACCATCGCCGGCGTCGCACGATCGCTCGCCGGCCTGATGTTCGTGTCCCTGCTCCTGCTCGTAGCCCCGGCGGCCTCGCAGGCCGCGCCGCTCGCGTGGTCGGCGCCGGCGCACGTCGACGCGTCCTACGGGCTCGTCGCCGTGTCGTGCCCCACGACCACGTTCTGTGCCGCGGGCGACACCGCCGGCAACCTCCTGACGTCCGATCCTGCCGCCGCCACCTGGCCGGTGACCGGGACCGACAGCTCCGGCGTGAGCTCCCTGTCCTGCGGGACTCCGACGTTCTGCGCCGCGGGCGACGGGGGCGGCCGGGCCGTCAGCTTCGACGGCACGACCTGGGGCCCGCGGACCGCGCCCCCGGGCCAGGCCTTCGGCTTCAACTCGGTGTCGTGCACGTCGGCCACGTTCTGCTTCGCGGGGACGGGGGTCACGACGACGCCGAGAACGCTCGACGCCGGCGCCACCTGGGTATCGGGCAACACCCAGGGCGTCAACTTCCCGGGCTCGATCAACGCCGTGTCGTGCGTGCCGGGCTCGGACGCGACGACGGGCTTCTGCGTCGTCGTCGACAACAACGGTTCCGCGTTCCCGTCGAGCGACGGCGGCGTCACCTTCTCGCCGCCGAACCGCGGCGACGGCGTCATCTCCGGCGCGTCGGGGCTCACCTCGGTGTCGTGCGCCTCGGCGACCGCCTGCGTGACGGTCGACAGCGGCGGCAAGGCCTTCTACTACCGCGGAGGGACCGCCGGCGGAGCGGACTGGACCGCGGTCACCGCCGACCCTGGCCATGCGCTGACGTCCGTCTCGTGCGTGCCCGGCTCACCGAGCAGCCAGACCTTCTGCGTCGCGGTCGACGATCGCGGCTCCGCGATCGAGACCGCCGACGGCGGTGCCACGTGGAGCACGCCGGCCTCCATCACCAGCACGGCGGGCACGCCGCGGCTCAACGCAGTGTCGTGCCCGACGGCGACCTTCTGCGTGGCCGTCGACACCGGTGGCCACGCCTACCTCGGCGCGCCGCAGGCCGCCCCGGCCAACATCGGTACCGCGCCGGTGATCGCCGCCCAGCCCGCCCAGGTCGGCCAGTCGCCCGCACTGAGCTGCAACGACGCCGGCGTCGTCTGGACCGGCCCTGCGCCGACCGTCGGCTATCGCTGGCAGAGCAGCGTGCCCTCCAGCGGCACCTGGACCGACGTCGCGCTCGCCGGCACCGCCCAGTCCTATGCGCCCGTCGCGGGCGACGTCGGCAAGCTCCTGCGCTGCGTCGTCACCGCCACGAACACCGGCGGCTCGGCTGACGCCGCCAGCGCGGCCACCGCGGCCGTGCTCGCGGCCGCCGTGCCGTCCGTGCCCGCGGAACCGGTGGCGCCCGCCCCGACGCCGACCATCACCGTCGCCGTCGTCCCGCCGGCGGCGACGCCGGCGCCGACCGCCACTCCGGCGCTGACGACGCAGCCGAGCAACCGCGTCGCCTCGTCGGCGCTCTCGCCCGGCGGCAGCAGCCGGCTCACCGCGCAATACGACCTCCCGGGCGCCGGCAAGCTCGACGTCACCGCACGCCACTACAGCGACGACAGCCCGACCGTCGTCCTGGCGAAGGTGACGCGCGTCGCGGGCGCGGCGGGCCGCGTAACGCTCAAGGTCACGCTCTCGGTGGCCGGCCGGCGCATGCTGAAGCGCA
>JAOPZP010000229.1 GCA_025964055.1 Conexibacter sp. | reverse complement strand
CACACGGTGTTCGTCGCCCTGGGCGCCGAACACTGGGCGGCGCGCGCGGCGCACGAGCTGCGGGCCACCGGCGCGGCGAACGGCGGCGACCGCGCGGATGCGTCGTTGACCGAGCGGGAGCGCGAGGTCTGCGCGCTCGTGGCAGGCGGGGCGACCAACCGCGAGGCGGCGGCGGCCCTGTATCTGTCGCCGCGCACGGTCGAGCATCACCTGCGGGCGGCCTACCGCAAGCTCGGCGTCCGTTCGCGCAGCGAGCTCGGCGGACGCTGGAGGGCGGACGCGGCGGCCGCCGATCCCGTGGCGCCGACGATCGACTGAGGGCACCGCAGCGAGGTCGCGCTCTCGGGTGATCTCGTGCCACCGTCCTGCGCCATCACCTATGGCGCCGGCGCCGCCCCGAGCATCACCCAGCTGTGGCTGCCCTGCTGCTTCCCGCGCCACAACAGGAGCTGCTCGTGCGGCCGCGCCGACGGCGCGCCGGTCAGCGACCAGGCCGGGCCGCGATAGATGACGGCGTGCCGCCACGCGACGCCGTCTGCAGACGTGAAGCTGTGGATGGCGTCGCCGGTCGGCGTCCACAGGCTGTAGGCGGCCCCGCCGCGCAGGACGAGCGAGCCGCTCCACCCGGCGTCGCCGCTCCGCGACTCCGCGACCCGCGCCGACCGCCAGCGCCCGCCGACCAGGCGCGCTGCCATCAGCGACTGGCCTCGGCCGCCGAACGTCGTGTAGATCAGCAGCGGGCCGGCCGGCCCCGCCGCGACCGCCTTGAAGAGACCGACGTGGCCGCCCACCACGCGGAACGGGGCGGCGTTGGCCTGCAGCGGACCGTCCGACACGCGCACCGTCGCACCACCGCCCGCGTTGTGCCAGGTCTCTCCGCCGTCGTCGGAGTAGGCGTACATCAAATCGTGGTCGCAGAATCCCGCGTCGGTCCGGCACTTGCCCGACAGCGAATCCTCCGACCACCCCCACACGAGGTGGAGACGCCCGGTCGCGCGGTCGGCCGCCAGCCGGCCGATCGCGAAGCGGTTGCATCCACGCGCGCGGCCGTCCAGGACGCAGCCGCCGGGTTGGAGGCCGCCCTCGATCAGCACGCGCGGCGGCAGCCATGTGCCGTCCCGGCCCAGCCGCAGCTCGACCAGCGCGCCGGTCCGCCCGCGCCCATGCTGGCCGATGAGGTGCACGGTGCCCGCGGCGTCGGTGACGGCCTCGAAGTCGAACGCCGCGCCGTCGCCGATCGCGAGCCTCTGCTCAGCACCGAGCCGGTCGATCGCGTTCGCCACGGAGCCGCGTCGGACGTATGGACCCGCGGAGCCACGCGCGGCGAGCGACCCGCCGCCGTAGAGGAACGCCAGGCGTCCCGCCCCATCGGCCACGACGGCCGGGACGTCATGGCGGTCGGTGTCGGTCCCGGTGGAGTCGGTGACGCCACCCAGCGGCCCCTGGTTCAGGCGCACCTTCGACAGCAACGCGAAGTCGTCCGCCCGGACCTGTCCGGCGCGTGTCTCACCGTCGCCGTTCCAGGCGACGGTGATGATCCCGCCGCGCTCGACCAGCTGCGCGTCGTGGTACCAGGTCGGGTGCGTCGGGTGCCCCTTCTTGCTGACGACGACCAACGCCCGCAGCGTCTGCCGACCTGTGGCGGCGGGCCGTGGCGCCTCGTCGCGCGGATCGTCGACGTAGCGGGCGGCTCCGTAGGCAGCGGCCGCCGTCGCCACCGCCACCGCCACCGCCACGGTGGTCGCCCATCTCATCGTCGCCTTCCCCGCAGTCGTGCGATCAGCAGGAACGGCATGGGGCCGAACACGACGGTGGCGAACAGCAGCGCCCAGATGCCGGGACCGACGAACGCACCCATGGCGGCCGCGATGTCGTGCGTCGGTGGGTAGTCCCAGCGCTCCGCGTTGCCGTGGATGTCGACGTCGCGCGGGCCTTCGTCCGACAGGATCGGCGACGGTCCGCTGCCGCTGATCCGGTTGTGCGCCAGGACGATGCCCGTCTGCGCCGGTCCACGCAATCCGTCGACCTTCACGCCGTGGTCGCGCATCCTGACCATGACGTTGCCCATCACCCGCGAGCGAGCCGTCTCGCGCAGGCGAACGCCGGTGCCGGCCCGGGCGATCGCGTTGCCGGCCACGTCGGTGACCTGGCCCCCGTTGACGAAGACCCCGTAGTCGCCGGAGTCGGCGATGACGTTGTCGCCCACGGTGTTGCCTGACGAGCCCGGTTGGATCAGCACGCCGTAGCGCTGGCCGTCGACGCGGTTGCCGATGATCCGGTTGTGGCTCGACCCCTCGATCCAGATCCCGGCGCCCGCGTTGTCACGGACGACGTTGCCGACGACCGCGTTGCGATCCGACGGGCCGTCGGCGTCCTTGCCGTCGTCCAGGACGATCCCGTGCGCGCCGTTGGCGACCACCCGGTTGCGCCGGATGACGTCGTCGTCGCAGAACCGCGACAGGATGATCCCGTGGCGCCCGTTGCGCGCCGCCAGGTTGTTCTCGATGAGGAAGCCGTCGGAGTTGTCGTGGGGGTCGAGGCCGTAGACGCGGTTGCGCACGAACGCGTCGTCGACCCAGGCCATCCCGAACGCCTCGTAGGTGTAGGCGCCGAACAGGTTGCGCACGAAGCGCGAACGCGTCAGCGAGCCGGTCGGTCGCGCGGCCAGCGGCGGGTCGCTGCCGTCCATGAGCCGTGCCGCCGTGGCGGCGACGCCCGACACCCTGCCTTCGAAGAACCCCAGGTCCTCGAAGCTGACGTCCGTGGCGTCGAGGCGTCCCGCGCCGCGTACCGACAGGCTGCCGCGCCCGTCTGCGAGCGAGGTGTCGGGGCCGTTGGCGGCGACGTCCCACGAGCGTACGGCCAGGCGCCGCGAGCGCTCGCCGGCGACGAGCAGGCTCGCGTTGCGGGCGACGATCGTGGCGAACCGGCCGTTCTGCGACAGCAGACGCACCTCCCGAACGTCCGGCGCGGCGATGGTCAGGGTCGCACCACGCGTCACGACCAGCAACCGGTCGACGTCCCACACACCGGGCGCGGGCTGGCGCACTGCCTCCGGCACGGCCGCACCGACGTCGGCCAGCGTCGCGTCGCGACCGACGACGACGGCCGGCACGCCGGCCAGCGTGACCGCGACGGGGCCTTGGGGACGCACGTCGTCGGCTGCCCCCACCGCGGCGTCGATCTGCCGGGCCATCACGTCGCGCGGGTCGCCCGTCGACGCCCGGCCGGGGTCGCCCGGAACCGCGCCGGCGGGCGTGGCCGACCACAGCAGGGCCGCTGCCGTCAGCGCACCGATCCGCGTCCTAGCGCTCGCCCACATCATCGGTCCCGGTGAGCGCGACCACCGCCCCGACCTGATGGTCGATCGACATGTGCAGGGATTCCGCGCCCTGGCCCTCAGGGCCGGCGCCGTCGACCCGGCGCGTGATCCATGCCTGGCGGTTCATCGTGAAGGCCGTGTAGAAGCGCACGACGGTCATCGCGCCGAGGATCAGCGCCGTCATGAACGGCAGGAGGAAGACGTCGCGCGGCGTCTGCCGCAGGTGGTCGATCGCCCGGATGCCGCGTCCGGTCGTGATCCACGTCACCCAGACCGCCGTCGCGACCAGGTCGCCACGCGCGATCGTCAGCCCCACGAACACGAACCCGATCGACAGGGAGAAGGGCGCAAGCAGCCCCTGCAGCACCGACACCCGGGTGATGAGGGGTTGACGGAACAGCCAGCCGCGGCCGATGGCGCGCAGATAGCAGCGCCAGGCGTTGCGCGACCAGCGGATGCGTTGCTCGAAGAAGCCGCGCGCCGTGTCGGGCATCATGGTCCAGGCGACGGCGTTCTGCTGGTAGGTCGTCTTGTAGCCCTTGTTGAGCACGAGCCACGTGAGCCGGCCGTCGTCGCCGGAGATGCACCGCCGGCCGAAGAAGGTCTCGCTCGTGAGCTCGGGCAGCACCTCCAGCAGGATGGAGCGACGGTAGGCCACCGTCCGGCCCGACAGGCACGAGACGCCGCCCGAGCGCGCCATCGCCGGGATGTAGGTGAGGTACTTGGCGTCGAGCATCCAGTCGGTTGCACGACGCCAGACCGAGCTCCTGGCGTCGAGCACGCGCTGGCGCGTCCCGACGCCCCCCACGCGCGGGTCAGAGAACGGCCTGAGCAGGTTGCGCAGCAGGTCGCGCTGCCAGAGCGTGTCGGAGTCGCTGAGGACGACGATGCCCGCCCGCGCCGAGCGGATGCCGACGCTCAGGCTGTAGCGCTTCTCCGGGTTGCTGGTGACGGCGAAGCGCACCCGCGGGTCGCCGGCGAAGGCGTCGGCGGCACGGACGCGGTTCTCCTCCTCGTCGAGGGGAAAGACGAGCACGACGTCCTCGGCTCCCGCCGCCAGCCATGAGCGGACGGCCGCCCGGAGGACCAGGTGGTGCTCACGGAAGCACGGGGCGACGACCGTGACCGGCTCGTAGTGGTCACCGGCGGCCGGCCGGTACAGCGCGGTGAGCAGGCGACGGATGCACCAGACCGACCAAGCGATGACCCCGAGGAAGCCGAACGGCAGCCACAGGTGGAACAGCTGCTCCCTGCTTCCCGGCAGCCGGACGCTCGAGACGACGCAGGCGGTCGTGCCGATCGGATCCATCAACGCCTGGTCCCTGCGTAACCCGCCATCGTCGTAGAGCTCCATCGCTCGCTGTCGGGACGCGTCCTCGTGCGTTACCCCGAGGCCACAGAGCGGGAACCTGCTTGCCGGCGAAGGTCAGGCCGACAGCCAGTCCAGCAGCTCGTCGAGGACCGCCTCCTGGCCCGCGGGCGTGCCGTCGGTGGCGGCCCGGACCAGCTCGCGCTTGCGGTCGATCACGGCCGCGATCCGCTCGTCGATCGTGTCGGCCGCCAGCAGGTACCAGGCGGTCACGGCCTCCTCCTGGCCGATGCGGTGCACGCGATCCTCGGCCTGGTCGTGGGCCGCGGGCGTCCAGCCCAGCTCCACGAACGCGACGTTGGACGCGGCGGTCATGGTCAGGCCGACGCCGGCGGCGTCCAGCGAGCAGATGATGAGCCGGCAGTCATCGGTCGACTGGAAGCGCTCGACCTCGGCGGCGCGGCCGTCGGCGTCGAGGCGGCCCGTCGCGCAGGCGGCGCCGGGGAAGGCCTCCAACAACGCGTCGCCGATCTCGCGGTGGCGCGTGAAGACCACGAGCTTCTCGCCGGTCTCGACGAAGTTGGCGATCCACTCCTTGGCGCCGTCGAGCTTGCCGCGCGCGGCGATCAGCGCCAGCTGCGTGATCCGGACCAGCGCCTGGGCGCGGCGGGCGCGCTGCTCGGCGTCGCGGCCGCGCTCCCGGATGGCGGCGGCGCGCGCGTCGTCGTCCAGGTCCTCGATCTCGCGCCTGAACGTCTCGTCGGCCTCGGCCTGGGCGCGGACCCACCGGGCGACGTCGGACTGCGCGGCGCGGTACTCGCCGCCGTTGGCGATCGCGACCGGGACGATGACGCGCTGCTTGGCCGGCAGATGGCGCAGGACGTCGGCCTTGCGGCGACGCACGAAGCAGGTCCGGCGCAGGCGCCGGTTGAGCACGTTGAGCTCCTGGCCGCGCGCATAGACGCGGGCGAAGCGGCGCGCGCCGCCGATCTCGTCGAGGCGGCCGAGGATCTTCAGCTGCGCGGCGAGCTCCTCGGGGCGGTTGAGCACCGGCGTGCCGGAGAGCAGCAGGACGATCGCGTCCTCGGGCAGCGCGGTCGCGATCGCGGTGACGGCCTGGGTCCGGCGCGCGGTCGGGTTCTTGCAGAAGTGCGACTCGTCGAGGACCAGCGCGCGCGGGGGCGCCGCGATCGTCCCGTCGACCAGCGTGTGGGCGATCTCGTAGCTGGCGACCGCGATGTCCTGGGCGCCGACGGCGTCGCCACCGCTCAACCCGGCGCGGGTGAGGTGCGGCAACCAGCGCTCGGCCTCGCGCAGCCAGTTGAGGCGCAGTGAGGCCGGCGCGACGACCAGCGCGGGGTAGGCGCCGGCGGCCTCGAGCGTCGCGAGCGCCTGGATCGTCTTGCCCAGGCCGGGTTCGTCGGACAGGAACGTCCGGCGGGCGCGCAGCGCGTAGTCGACGGCGGCGCCCTGGAACGGGCGCAGCGGCGCGTTCAGGCCCTCGATGTCGATCCGGCCCTCTTCGGCGCCCGACAGCGCCTCCAGCGCGTCGGCGGCGCCCGCCCGGACCGCCGCGGCGTCGAGCGCGGGGAGGATCTCGTGGCCGCCCTGCAGCTCCGGTCGCGCCTCGAGCAGGGCCCGCAGGCGGCCGTCGCCGTGGATCGAGACCCACCACGAGTCGAACGTGCGCATCACGAGGCCGAGCGGCGTCAGCTCCGGCTCGAGGTCCGGATGGCAGCGGCGGCACAGGCGCAGTCCGACCTCGCCGGCCGTGTTGTCGACGACGGCCACGTCGCAGCGGTGCGCGACATCGACGACCGCGGCCATCGAGAGCGACGGCTGCTCGTAGCGGCCGACCCGCTTGCGGACCTCGGGCGTGGCGGTGAGCGACCCGATGCGGTCGAGCTCGTCGCCGAGCGCCTCCAGCGGCCCCTCGCGCGCGGGGATCCACCAGCGGTCCAGCACCGGATCACGGCGGCGCTCGGGCAGCTTCGCGAACACAGCGCGGAGCTCCGGGTCGGGCTCCATCGCGATGACGACGCCGGGCACGCCGGGCTTGTGCTCGCAGAAGTGCGCGACGGCCGTGGCGGCCTCCGGCAGCTGCTCGACGGCGATCAACAGGCGCTCTGCGTCGGGCTCGACGGCGATCCACGGGTGCATCGCGAGCAGCGCGCGCACCGCGCGCACGACGATCGGCACCGCGGGCGCGCTCCAGCGGTGCGGCTCGCGGATCCGGTCACGCAGGACGTGGGGGAGCGCCGCCAGCGCGCCGGCGAGCCCGTCGCCGGGCACCGTGGTCACGACGAAGTGCGACCCCATCGGCTCGATCCCGACCGTCGCGTTGGCTGGCGAGGGCCGGTCCATCGACCCCAGGCTATTGCGCGGCCGGCCTGCAGGGGTGGTAGATCCGCTTCGTCGTCACCGCCTTGCCGCGCTCGAGCCGGACACGCACCTGCAGCGTGGCGGTGGCCTTGGAGGACCTGCGCAGGTCGACGGTCAGGCGCAGGGTGCGTCCCGTGCGCTTGATGCCCGTGAGGCGCCGGCCGGCGAGCGTCGCGCGGACGTCGCGGACGTGCGCTCCTCGTGGCAGCCGGACGTGCACGGTGAAGCGCCGCCGGCCGGAGCAGCGCTGCGACGTCCCGGCGGTCCCTGGGGCCGCTGCCGTCCCGGTGCTCGTCGCCGCCGCCCCGGGCCAGACGTCGTCGGCGACGCGCAGCGCATAGAAGCCGCTCGTGCCATCGGTGAACCAGACCTCGTGGCGCTCGGGCACGAAGGCGGGCTGTGACATCGCGTAGTCGCTGGCCGCCTCGCCGTTCTCGGGGCGCGGCTGCGTCGGCGCGACGTAGTAGCCGATCTCCTTCGGGTGGATCAGGTCGCTGATGTCGAACAGCCGCAGACCCGAGACGATGAACGAGCAGGCCACGATCCTGGGGTCGACGCGCGTCGGGATGTTGCAGTAGTGGGCGGCGTAGCCCTGCGCCGGGCTGATCGCGCCCGGGTCGCCCGACGCGGCACGGTGGTCGGCGGGCTGGTTGACCTGCAGGCGCAGGTTGGCGATCACCCGCGGGTGCTGCTCGTCGGCGATGTCGATGATGCGCGCCGCGCCGACGTCGTCGGGGCTGCCGGACCCGAGCGTCGAGGCGTTGTACTCGTCGAACTCCAGGACGTAGGGATGGCCGCCCTCCGTGAACGGGATCGCGTTCTGCGGGATCGAGGCGGGCGACCACGTGATGCGGCTGATCTCGCGCACCTGCGGATCGGGCTTGCGCGCCTGGATCTCGCTGGTGTCCATGATCAGCATGTCGCGACCGGTGGGATCGGCGACGTAGGCGCGGTTGCCGTCGTCGCTGAGCGACATGCCATGCGACAGCACGTTGCCCTGCCAGAGCACGTGGGGGTCGGTGGTGTTGCTGACGTCGATCGCGGTGATCGACTGCGTGGCCGTGCCCGTCGCGTAGAACGTGTTGCCGTCCTGCGAGAAACCGCTCTCGTGGCCGAACCGTGCCAGGGGCTTGGTGAACTGCAGCACCGGATGGCGGCAGTCGGCGTGCGCGTCGTACAGCGAGACGACGCCCGGGTAGGTGGACGGGTTGCCTTCGACCGCGGCCAGCAGGCCGCGCGCGGTGTTGAGGCTCAACGACTCGTGGGGGGAGAGCATCGGCAGGTCGGTCAGCAGGTCGGTCTGCTGCGGATGGGCCGGGTCCGACATGTCCAGGACGACGACGCCGAGGCCCTTGGAGTTCAAGTTGAAGGCGTTGAGCGGGAACAGCAGCGCGGTGTCGTAGTAGGCGCACTCGTGCCCGGCGACGTCGACGTAGCGCAGGGTCTTGAAGCCGCCCGCCGTGCCCTGATGCGACAGCAGCGTCACGTTGCACCAGAGGCCGTCCTTGCCGGAGCCGGCGGGCACACGTCCCTGGATGCCCGGCTCGGGCTTGGCGCCCGGGCCGCACTGCGCCCGGGGCGTGGCCTCGACCGGCGGAGCGGCGGGTTCCTGCACCGCGGCCTTGGCCGGCGTCTGCCCGCTGCCCTGGCCCAGCGCGAACAGGTCGTTGAGCGGGTTGCCGGGCAACTGCGCGCTGATGACGGGAGCGAGCACTCCCATCGCGAGCAGCACCACCAACACGACCCGCGCCAGCCCTCCAATCCGGTGCATTGGAGAAACGGTAGACATGCCGGGCGCGTCGCGCGCCGGTCGGGCGGGTGACGCCGCCCGCCGCGGCCCCGGCCACCGCCTGGGCTTCATCTTCGGCGCACCAGGCCGATCGCTCGGACATGGAGGCGGTTCGCCGGCGCCTGCCGTCCCCCCGCGCGATCGCGATCTGCGTGGCGATGGTCGCCGTGCCGGGCCTGCCCTGGCTGCACGCGCGCAGCGAGCGGATCGCGGTCGAGGATCGCGCCGCCGCGGTGGCGTCGGAGGCGACGGGCCGCCCGATCCGCGTGCGATGCCCGGGGCCGATCCGGCGACGCCTGCTCTACGAGATCACCGAGGGCTCCGTGCGGTTCGACGCCGACGGCGTGCCGAGCGACGACACGCGGCTCAGCGCCCGCACCTGCGACGGGCTGCGCACCGTCCTCGATCATGCGGCGACCCTGCGCTTCGCGTGCCTGGCGACCGGCTGCGGCGGCGCCGAGGCGCGCGCGGCCGAGGCCCTCGCCGTGCTGACCCACGAGACCATGCACCTGCGCGGCACGATGGACGAGGCCCGGACCGAGTGCCTGGCGCGCGCCCACGTCGCCTGGGTCGCGGAGCGCCTCGGCGTGGCGCCCGAGGCGGCCCAGGCCGTAGCCCGCTGGCAGGCGACGACGTGGCAGGTGATGCTGCCCGATCAGTACCGCGGCGGCGTCTGCTGAGTGACGCCGGCGATGGTGGCGGCGCGCGGACGGCTACGCGCGGGCGTCGGGCGCAGCGCCGTACTCCTCGTCGGTGACCTGCTCGCCCCAGACGGCGGCGACGTGGTCGTCGTCGACCTCGTTGAGGGCGAGGTGGGCCATGAACCGGTTCGCCGCCGCGCCGTGCCAGTGGTCCTCGTCGGGCGCGAAGAAGACGCGGTCGCCGGGGCGGATGACCTCGATCGAACCGCCGCGGCGCTGGCAGAGGCCGACGCCCTCGGTGACGTAGATCGTCTGGCCGAGAGGATGGGTGTGCCACGCGGTGCGCGCGCCCGGCGTGAAGTGCACCAGGTTGGCCTGGACGCGCGCGGGGGCGGGTGATGCCGCCACCGCGTCGATGTAGACGTCGCCGGTGAACCACTCGCCGGGGCCCTTGACGGTGTCGATGCCGCTTCTCGTCAGCTCCATGTGCGTGATGCTCCTGTGGGTTGACCTATGACGTGCGCGACCGCCGGCGGGCCGTCCGCTCGAGCGCCGGGTTGGCCCAGCCGGCGTCGGCGGGGTTGACGTTGATCCCGGGCGTGACGATCTCGTCGATGCGGTCCAGCAGCGCCTCGTCGAGGACGACGTCCGCGGCGGGGAGCTGGCTTTCGAGCTGCTCCATCGTGCGCGGCCCGATGATCGCCGCGGTCACCGCCGGGTGGTTGATGACGAACGCGATGGCCATCTCGATGAGCGACATGCCGGCCTCCTCGGCGAGCCGGGCGAGGGCGTCGGCCGCCTCGAGCTTGCGCTGGTTGGCCGGCAGCGAGAGGTCGTAGCGGTCGGTGAGCCGCCGGCGCGCCTCCGAGGTCGGCGCCGGCGCCTCGGCGTCCTTGCGCCAACGGCCCGACAGCCAGCCGCCCGAGAGCGGGCTCCACGGGATGACGCCCATGCCGTACTTCGCACAGGTGGGCAGCACCTCGGCCTCGACGCCGCGCGCGAGCATCGAGTAGGGCGGCTGCTCGGTGACGTAGCGCTGCAGGCGTCGTTCGCGCGCCGCCCACTGCGCCTCCACGATCGTCGGCGCCGGGAAGGTCGACGAGCCGATGTAGCGGACCTTGCCCTGCTGGACGAGGTCGGTCAGCGCGCCGAGCGTCTCGTCGAGATCGACGCCGGGCTCGTAGCGATGCACCTGGTACAGGTCGATCCAGTCGGTGTTGAGCCGCCGGAGGGAGCCCTCGACCTCCTGCATGATCCACCGGCGCGAGACGCCGCGGCGGTTGGGGTCGTCGCCCATCGGGCCCCACACCTTGGTGGCGAGCACGACGTCGTCGCGCCTGCCGCCGGCCAGCGCCTTGCCGACGATGACCTCCGACTCGCCTTGCGAGTAGACGTCGGCGGTGTCGACGAAGTTGATCCCGGCGTCCAGCGCGCGGTGGATGATCCGGATCGAGTCGTCGTGGTCGGGGTTGCCCCAGGCGCCGAACATCATCGCGCCGAGGCACAGCTTGCTGACCGAGACGCCGGTGCGTCCCAGTTGGCGATGCTCCATGAGGTTGCTCCTGTCCAGCTTGCGAGGGTGTCGAGCGCCTGCTGTGAGCCGGTTTTGCTCGTGTCCATGCGTATGCGCTTCCGTGGTCTCCGAGAGCAGCGGCGGGTAACCGCCGCGTGGCTACCGCAGGTACAGCGTCGCCCCGGCAGCCGCGGGCTGCTGGGGCACCTGGTCGGCGAGCCTGGGCAGCTCGGTCACGACCGACCGGTCCAGCGACCCGGCATCGGGCCAGTCGATCTCGACGAGGTTGCCGGCGGGGTCGCGCAGGTACAGCTGCACCGCTCCGTCCGGGAGCTCGTAGATGTGCGACCCCCATGTCTCGCGGTCCACGCAGCCACGTTCCATGGCCGCCGCGTACACGGCTTCAAAGTCGTCGACGTCGAGCGCGACATGCTGGCGCAGCGGCGGCGGCGTCTCGTCCTGGAGGAGATGCAGCTCGCGGTCGCCGATGCGCAGCCACGCCGTGGGCCTCCGGAAGGTCACGCTCGGGACCTGCTCGAGGCCGAGCAGCTCGGTGTAGAACGCCACGGAGGCCTCCAGGTCGTGGGCGCCGAGGCTGACGTGGTTGAAGCTCGTGGCGTGCATGGGTCACGGCACCGTACGACGCGGGCGGCGGATCGGCGGGGGCGCGAGCGGCCCTCGGGGGCGCCGCCGTTCCCGGCACGGACCCGCGTTTGGAGACCTCACCGAAGGTCTAGGGACCGAAAAACTTGGTATAGACACCGTTGAGCGGACCTGACTACGGTCACCGCGGCGCGACCCGCGTCCAACCAAGGAGGGCTCGTCACGTCCGCTCTGTCGTGCGGGCTGGTCGTCGCCACGCACCCGCGGGCGCCGCTGGTCCGCGTCCGCCGATCATGCTTCCGAGTGCCGCTCGCGGCCGTCGCCGTCGTCGCGATGTCCTTCGCGCTGCTCGTCGCGCGCGCCACCCCGGCCCCCGCGCTGCTCGTCGGCATCAGCGATCAGACGCCCGAGTCGATGCTCGACGCGCGCCTGTCAGCGCTTCCCATCGGCCACGCGCGGCTCGTCGTGCCCTGGGACGTGGCCTTCACCGAGCCCTCGTCCGTCGACGCGTGGCTCTCCGCAGCGGCGTTGCGGGGACTCACCCCGCTCGTCGCCTTCGAGCGCGGCACCGGGCAGATGTGCCCGTCGGCCTGCACGTCGCCGTCGCCCTCCATGTATGCCGATGGCGTCCGCGCGTTCCTGGCCCGGTGGCCCGCCGTGCGCGAGCTGACGCCGTGGAACGAACCGAACCACCCGGCCCAGCCCACCGCGCACGACCCCGCCATCGCCGCCGGCTACCACGATCAGGTCCGGATCCTCTGCCCGACCTGCACGGTCGTCGCCGGCGACTTCGTCGACAGCGCAAACATGAAGTCCTACTTCCGCACCTACGCGGCGGCGCTGCGCACCCCGGCGCAGGTCTGGGGCATCCACAACTACGGCGACGTCACCTACGACCGCGCCAGCTACCTCCAATGGCTGACCCAACAGGTCGTCACACCGGTCTGGATGACGGAGACGGGCGGGATCGTCCGCCTGGGGGCCGGCCCGAACCAGACCCTCCCGGACGACCCCGACCGGGCCGCCGCGTCGATCGATCGCGTCTTCGCACTGGCCCGTGCGCAGCCGGACCGCGTCGCCCGCGTCTACCTCTACCAGTGGCGCGCGCGACCGGATGACGACTTCGACGCCGGGCTCGTGACCCCCGACGGCACGGCGCGTCCCGCCCTGGCGCGGCTGCGGGCGAACCTCGGAATGCCCGCCGGCGCCGACCTCGGCGACACGCCCGCGCTCGGCGGGTCGGCCGACGCACTCGCCGTCCGGCAGCCACGCACCGCCGGCGCGCCCGACGACGCCGACACCACGGCAGGCGCCCACACCGGGGCCTCGAC
>JAOPZP010000519.1 GCA_025964055.1 Conexibacter sp. | reverse complement strand
GGCGCGGGCGCTCGAGCGTGGGCCGGCCCTTGGGCGCCGGGGCATCGGCGCCGGCGGCCGCCGATGCGGCGCGCTCCACGGCGGCGCGCAGCTCGTCGACCGGGCTGGTCACTGCGGGGCTCCGGCGGCGACGTTCATCCCCTCATCCTACGCGGCGCGGCGCCGCCTCCGGCCCCCGCGCGAGCCGTCAGCCGTCAGTAGTGATACGGCTCGTTGCCGAGGATCTTGTGCGCCCGGTAGACCTGTTCGAGCAGGACGACGCGTGCCAGCTGATGGGGCAGCGTCATCGGCCCGAACGACAGGCGATGGTCGACGCGGTCCAGCTCGACGCCGCCGAACGCCCCGCCGACGACGAACCAGAGGTCGCGGCCCTCCATCCGGCGCTGCTCCATCCAGCGGCTGAAGGCGACCGACTCGAAGGACTCGCCGCCGCTGTCGAGCAGCGAGACGTAGGCGCGCTCGGGGATCCGCTTGGCGACCTGCTCGTCGTCGCGGACCTCGACGACCTCCACGCGCGCCTGCCCGGCCAGGAGTTTGCGGTAGTGCTGCACGTCGTCCGCGTACGGAGGCTTGATGCGGCCGACGGCCAGCACGACGATCTTCATCTGGTTGCGATACTGGCACCTATGGCTGACGAGCACCACGGGCCCGAGCGCCACATCAACATCCACTTCGATCCGTCGGAGATGGCCGGCCACTACGCGAACTTCGCGAACGTCAGCCACTCCGACTACGAGTTCACGGTGACCTTCGCGCGGGTCGACCACGAGGTCGAGGACGAGGAGGTCCCCGGTGTGGTGGTCACACGCGTGAACCTGTCGCCGAAGTTCATGCGCGAGCTGATCGACGCCATGCAGGACAACTTCTCGAAGTGGGAGACCCGCGAGGGCATCAAGAACCTGCCCGAGTACGGGGGTCCGGCCGGCGGCCCGACCCCGCCCGAAGACGACGACTGACGCGCCGCAACACCGCTGGCAGCGGCGTCGGTGCGATCTCGCCCGCGGTAGCCTCACCGCAGGCTGTGCGCGCCATGCGGTGCGCCGCGGGCCCGGGTCCTCCCCCTCAGACCGACCCGGCGCGCTGCCTGCCCCGTCTCCATGCGCATCGCAGTCCTCTCCGACATCCACGGCAACCTCCATGCCCTCGACGCCGTCCTGGCGGATGTGGAGCGCGAGGACGTGCACGAGATCTGGTGCCTGGGCGACGTCGTGGGCTACGGCGCCGACCCCAACGACTGCTGCGCGCGCATCCGCGAGCAGGCCGACGTCGTCCTCGCGGGCAACCACGACATGGCCGTGACCGGCGACCTGTCGCTGGAGGAGTTCTCCCGCGGCGCCGCGATCGCCGCCCGCTGGACGCAGGAGGTCCTGCACGCCGACCACGCCGCCTGGCTGCGGGGCCGCCCGGCCGAGGGCGAGGCGCGCGAGATCGGCCTGTTCCACGGCAGCCCCCGCGATCCCGTCTGGGAGTACGTGCTGAGCTCGCTGCTGGCCGAGCTGTGCTTCGACGCGATGCGCCAGCGCGTCGGGCTCGTCGGCCACTCCCACGTCGCGCTGTCGTTCGTGCGCCGCGAGGGCGAGGCGGCCACGGGCGAGCCGCGCCGCGGCGGCGACGCCGTCGACCTCTCCACCGGCGAGTGGATCCTCAACCCCGGCAGCGTCGGCCAGCCGCGCGACGGGGATTCGCGCGCCGCCTGGATGGTGCTGGACCTCGACCTGTGGCGCGCCCAGTGGCGCCGGACCGAGTACGACATCTCCGGCGCCCAGGCGGCGATCCGGGCGGCGCGGCTGCCCGCGTCGCTGGCCGACCGGCTGGAGTACGGGCAGTAGCCGTGCGCCGCCTCCTGCCCTACGCCATCGCCCTGATCCTCGGCGCCGCCGCCGCGGTGGGCGTCGGCTGCGGCGACCGCTCCAAGCTGGTCCCGCCGAGCCAGGCGTCGAACCTCAAGGCACAGCTGGCGCAGATCAAGTCCGACGTCGACGCCGGCCGCTGCACCGGCCTGACCGACAAGCTGCGGCGCCTGCACTCCGACGCCGCCTCGCTCGGGCCGCCGGTGGATCACTCGCTGCGCAGCCGCATCAACGACGGCGTGCGGGCGTTGGAGCAGACAGCGCCGCGCGACTGCGCGAGCGCCGCCGCGGCGACCCAGACCGACACGACGCCGGCCCAGACCGTGCCGACCGACACGACCCCGACCGAGACCGTGCCGACCGACACGACGCCCACCGACACCACGCCGACCGACACCACCACCGTGCCTCCGGCGACCACCACCGAGCCCACCGTGCCGACCGACACCACCCCGGCTCCCTCGACCACCCCCGACCCCAACGCGCCGGCGGCCGCCAACGGCGGGACGCCCGGCGACGGGCAGGTGCCGTGATGGCGGGCGAGGTCATCGCGGGCCGCTACGAGCTGGGCGACCGCCTGGGCCTCGGCGGCATGTCGACCGTCCTGGTCGCGTTCGACAGCCGGCTGGAGCGCTACGTCGCGGTCAAGCTGCTGGCCGAGCACCTGGCGGAGGACGCCCAGTTCGTCACGCGCTTCCGCCGCGAGGCGATGGCCGCCGCGCGGCTGGTGCACCCCAACATCGTCCAGGTCTACGACTTCGGGCTCGACGACGTCACCGGGCGCCACTACATCGTCATGGAGCGGATCGTCGGCCCGTCGGGCGCGCAGGTGCTGCGCGACCGCGGTCACCTGCCGATCGACGAGGCCGTCGACTGGATCGCCCAGGCGTGCCGCGGGCTGGCCTACGCGCACCGCAGCGGCCTGGTGCACCGCGACGTCAAGCCGGGCAACCTGCTGCTGTCCGAAGGCGACGGGACCGTCAAGCTCGCCGACTTCGGCATCGCCAAGCTCTCCAGCGAGGAGTCGTCGATCACCCAGATCGGCTCCGTCCTGGGCACCGCGGCGTACCTGGCGCCCGAGCAGGCCGCCGGCGAGGAGGCCGGCCCGGCCGCCGACCTCTACGGGCTCGGCGTCGTCGCCTACCAGCTGCTGACCGGCCGCCTGCCCTACGAGGCCGCGTCGCTGACCGAGCTCGCGCTCAAGCAGCAGCGAGAGGTGCCCCAGCCGCTGCACCACATCGACCCGAGCATCCCGGTCGCGCTGAGCGTCGCGGTCGAGCGCGCGCTGGCGCTGGACCCGCGGCGGCGCTACGCCAGCGCCGAGGCGATGCGCGAGGCGGTCCTCGACGGCGCCAAGGGCATCGGCCCCGACGAGGACGCGACGTCGATCGCGCAGGCCGACCAGACCTCGGCCACCACCGTCCTGCCGAGCGAGACCGGCCCGATGGTCGTGCCGCGCGCGCCGCGCTCCCCGCGCCGCGCAGCCCCGGCGCCCGAGCCGG
>JAOPZP010000494.1 GCA_025964055.1 Conexibacter sp. | reverse complement strand
TCGTCTGGGCCCGCGCGACGTTCCCGCGCCTGCGCTACGACCAGCTCATGTCCCTCGGGTGGAAGGTGCTGCTGCCGCTGGCCACCCTCAACGCCCTCGTAACCGCGATCATCGTGGTGGTGACCGATTAATGGCCCCCTGGCCGCCCTCCGCTGAGGAGATCCATGTCGTGCAAGGCCCAGACCACCTGGGCGGCGCCGGCAGCTTCTACCGCGCCTTCGGCGAGACGCTGCGTGGTCTGAAGACCACGCTGCGCCAGTCGGTGGCGCCCGTCTCGGTGATCGCGTATCCCGAGGAGAAGATCCCCGTCTACCCACGCTTCCGCGGCCGCCACCGGCTGCACAAGTTCGAGGACGGCCTCGAGAAGTGCGTCGGCTGCTCGCTGTGCGCCGCCGCCTGCCCCGCGGACTGCATCCGCGTGGTCGCCGCCGAGAACACGCCCGACAACCGCGTCTCGGCCGGCGAGCGCTACGCCGCCGTCTACGAGATCAACCTCTCCCGCTGCATCTTCTGCGGCTACTGCGAGGTCGCCTGCCCGTTCGACGCCATCACCATGGGCAACGACTTCGAGCTGAGCGACTACGACCGGTCCGACCTCATCTTCACCAAGGAGATGCTGTTGGCCGAGCCCTTCGAGCGCACGCCGCTGCGCAACGAGGGCGAGTAGCCTCCCGCGGCGCCACCCGGTCCTATGGCTCCTGTCTTCTTCTTCCTTGCGAGCATCGGCGCGATCGCCGGCGCGTTCGGCGTCGCCACGCTGCGCAACCCCTTCTACTCCGTCCTCGCCCTGGTCTCGCACCTGGTGGCGCTGGCCGCGCTGTTCCTGCTGCTGCGCGCGGAGTTCATCGCCGCGGCCCAGGTCGTGGTCTACGCCGGCGCCGTCATGGTGCTCTACGTGTTCGTGGTGGCCTACGTCGGCAACCAGGTCGAGCCCGTCCGCGCCGCGGGCGGCCCGGGCCTGAAGGTCGGCAGCGTCATCTTCGCCGGCGCGCTGGCCGTCGAGCTGCTGATCGCGGTTCTCGGCAGCGGCCTGAAGGGCATCGACAGCAAGGGCGCGCCCTACGCGCCCGGCTTCGGCACCCCCGCCTCGATCGGCGAGCTGCTGCTGACCCGCTTCCTCTTCCCGTTCGAGGCCGCGTCGTTCCTGCTGCTGATGGCCGCCGTCGGCGCCGTCGTGCTGGCCCGCCGCCGCGGCGGCCTGGAGGCCGCCGACGAGGCCGAGCCCCAGCGCATCGACTTCCGCCTGCCTCCGGGCTCCGGCTCGATGGCCGAGGGCGTCGGCGACATCAACCCGACGGGCCACCTCGACGTGCGCGCCGCGCTCACCCCCGCGGCCGTCCCGGCCCCCGAGGAGCGCGACCGATGAACATCGGCTGGTACCTGACGGTCTCGGTCATCGTCTTCTGCATCGGCGCCGGCGGCGTCCTGACGCGGCGCAACCCGCTCGTCATCCTGCTCTGCCTCGAGCTCATGCTCAACGCCGCGAACCTGGCGCTGATCGCGTTCAGCCGCATGTGGGGCAACGGGGACGGCCAGGTCTTCGCGATCATCGTCCTGGTCGTCGCGGCCTGCGAGGTCACGATCGGCCTCGGCGTCGTGGTCGCCATGTACCGCCGGCGCGTGCCGATCGACGTCGACGAGCTCCGGGAGCTTCACGGTTAGATGAGTCCTACGACCGCCGCATGGCTGGCCCTGGCCTGCCCTCTCGCGGGAACCATCGTCAACGCGCTGGGCTTCCGGCTGCTGCCCGGGAAGCTGCCCGGCGTCATCGGGACCGCCGCGCTCTTCGGCGCGTTCGTCTTCTCGGTCATCACCCTGATCCAGCTCCAGGGCCACGACGCCGAGCATCGTCAGCTCGTCTCGTCGCTCTACGACTACGCGGTGACCGGCACGATCGACGCCAAGGTGTCGATCCTGGTCGACCCGCTGAGCGTGATGATGATGCTGGTGGTGACCGGCGTCTCGACGCTGATCCACCTCTACTCGTACGCCTACATGAGCGGCGACCGCGGGTACACGCGCTTCTTCGCGTACCTGAACTTCTTCGTCTTCTCGATGCTCCTGCTCGTGATGGCGGCGAACTTCTTCCTGCTCATCGTCGGCTGGGCGTTCGTCGGTGCGGCGTCGTACCTGCTGATCTCCTTCTGGTACCGCCGCGAGACGGCGACCCGGGCGGGCATCAAGGCGTTCGTCATCAACGTGGTCGGCGACATCGGCCTGACGCTGGGCACGTTCTTCATCCTCAAGAACACGGGGACGCTCGACTTCCTCGGGACGTTCAAGCAGGCCGGCGCCCTCGGCGCCCAGCACCACGGCGACCTCACGGCCGGCCTGATCCTGCTGCTCGTCGGCGCCTTCGCCAAGTCCGCGCAGATCCCGTTCCACACGTGGCTCCCGGACGCGATGGAGGGCCCGACCCCGGTCTCCGCGCTGATCCACGCCGCGACGATGGTCACCGCCGGCGTCTACCTGATCGCCCGCATGCACCCGCTCTTCGAGCAGTCGGCCGCCGCGGCCGACGTGGGGACGATCATCGGCGTCGTGACGCTCTTCGTCGCCGCGACGATCGCGATGGTCGTCACCGACCTCAAGCGCGTCATCGCCTACTCGACGATGTCCCAGATCGGCTACATGATCATGGCGGTCAGCTCCGGCGCCTACGTCGCCGGCCTGTTCCACCTCATGACGCACGCGTTCTTCAAGGCGCTGCTGTTCATGGCGGCCGGCTCGCTGATCAGCGCGATGGGCGGCAACCAGAACCTCGACGACATGCGCGGCTTCCGCCGGGCCATGCCGTTCACGTTCCTGTGCTTCGTCGTGGGCGGCCTGGCGCTGTCGGGCGTCCCGCCGTTCTCGGGGTTCTTCTCCAAGGACGAGATCCTGCTCGTCGAGGCCGCGCAGGGCGGCTGGCACTGGATCCTCTACGTCGTCGGCTACCTCGTGGCGCTGATGACCGCGATCTACACCTGGCGCATGATCTTCCGCGCCTTCTGGGGCGAGCCGGTCGAGCAGGCCCGCGAGCTCGAGCACGGCCACCTCTACCACGC
>JAOPZP010000454.1 GCA_025964055.1 Conexibacter sp. | reverse complement strand
GGCGGACGCCATGGGCTCGTCGCGCGGCGGCGGGCAGCGGGCGATCGGGCCGTCGCGGCGGGCGGCCAGCCACGCGTCGATCTGGGTGGCCGGCAGCGGGCGGCTGAGGACGTAGCCCTGGATCGCGTCGGCGCCGAGGTCGGCGAGCAGCGCCCAGGTGTCGTCGTCCTCGACGCCCTCGGCGACGACGCGCAGGCGCAGCGACCGCGCGAGGTCCAGCGTGGTGCGGACGATCGCCGCGTCGTCGGCGTCGGTCGCCATGTCGGTGACGAACGAGCGGTCGATCTTCAGCTCGGCGACCGGGAGCCGGCGCAGGTGCGCCAGCGAGGACCAGCCCGTGCCGAAGTCGTCGAGCGCGATGCGCACGCCGAGGCGGGCGATCGCGTCCAGGGTCGCGGCGGCGCCCTCGGGATCGGCGATGACGCCGTCCTCGGTCACCTCGAGCGCGAGGCACGTCGGCGGCACGTCGCGCGCGGCGAGCAGGCGCGCGACGTCGCCGGGCAGGTCCGGGTCCAGCAGGTCGGAGGCCACGAGGTTGACGGCGACGGTGAGGTCGAGGCCGTCGGCGCGCCAGCCGGCCAGCTGCGCGAGCGCGGCGTCCAGCACGCGGCGCGTGAGCTTCGGCATCAGGCCGGAGCGATCGGCCAGCGGCAGGAAGTCGGGCGGCATGAGCAGGCCGTGGACTGGGTGCTGCCAGCGCACGAGCGCCTCGACGCCGAGGACGCGGCCGAGCTGCGGGTCGACCTTGGGCTGGTAGTAGACGACGAGCTCGTCGCGCTCCATCCCGGCGCGGAGCTGCTGGCCGAGGGCGAGCCGGTCGCGCGTGTGCAGGTCGCGCGCCGGGTCGTAGAGCGCGACGCCGCCGCCGGCGCCCTTGGCCAGGTACATGGCGACGTCGGCGCGGCGCAGCAGCTCGCCGTCCTCGGTCGCGTGCTCGGGGTACATCGCCACGCCGACGCTCGCGCCGATGTCGAGCTCGAGCCCCTCGACCTCGAACGGGCGCTCGATCGCGTCGAGCACCTTGCGCGCCTCGCGCAGGGCCGCCTCCGTCCCGTTGCCGGGCGCGAGCAGGACGGCGAACTCGTCGCCGCCGAGGCGCGCCAGCAGCGTCGAGCGGCCCAGCGCGGTGCTGAGCCGGCGCCCGACGAGCTGCAGCAGCGTGTCGCCGGCGCCGTGGCCCAGCGTGTCGTTGAGGTCCTTGAAGCGGTCCAGGTCGAAGATCAGCAGCCCGAAGGGCAGGTTCTCGGCCTCGGCCTCGCGGCGCACGGTGTCCAGCCGGCGGTGGAAATGTCGGCGGCTCGGCAGGCCGGTCAGCTCGTCGGTGAGCGACTCGTGGCGGGCGTCGGCGAGCAGCTGGACCTCGCGCAGCGTCAGCGTCGTCCGGGCCAGCGCGACGGCGACCGCGGCGAGGGCGAGCGCGGCGGTGATGCCGTTGAGGCCGGCGATCCGGTCGTAGGTCAGCAGCCCCAGCGCCACCGCGCTGACCACGGCCGGGACGGCCAGGACGCGGACGCCCTCCAGGCGTAGCCCCTCGGGGGCGATCGGCGGCTGCCAAGGCGCGCCGGCCAGCAGGGCGAGGCCGAGGCACCAGAAGAGGTCGGCCGCGCCGTCGGGGATCGTGCCACCCTCGGCGACGGCATTGAGGCTCACGGTGTCGGCCACGAACCAGCAGCCCATCGCGCCGCCGATCAGCAGCCAGCGCGCACAGGGCCGCCAGCCCGACATCGCGACCACCGCGACGACGAGCACGACGAACGCCAGGTCGCCGAGCGGGTAGGCGGTCTGGACGCCGACGTCGAAGTGCGACCGGACGGCGCCGTCGAAGACCGATGAGTACAGCAGCGCGATGCCGCCCGCGGCGAAGGTGAGCCCGGCGAGCAGGCCGTCGAGCCACATGCCCGCGGGCGCGCGGACGAACGAGCGCCGCAGCAGCATGGCGATCGTCGCGTAGGCGGCGGGGTAGAAGGACAGCCACAGCACGTCGGACGGCGACGGGATCGGCGGGTTCGGCTCGCCGTCCCAGAAGATCGACCACAGCACCGAGCCGAGGGTGAACGCGAGCAGGCCACCGGCCAGCGGCAGCCAGGCGCGGCGCTCGCGCTCGAGCAGGACGACGCGGGCCGTCAACGAGCCCGTCGCCAGCAGCGCGGCGGCCGAGACCGCCCACCGATCCAGGCTCGGCCCGGGCGCGTCGAGGCCGGCGACGACGTCGACCACCAGCAGCACGATGAGCGCCGCGAGCGCCGTGGCGCACGCCGCCAGGGCGCCGCGCACCCGTGGGGAGAGCTCCGCGAACGAGGACAAGGCCATGCTCCCCGGTCATCGACGGGATGCCGGTGGCTCTTGAGAACGCGGCGCCCGCGGGTGAGGGAAGGCCCCCAACGGCGCTCGCAATCCTGCACCGCGCGGGGGAGAAGTTGCGCTCGGTGCGCGCAAACCTCTGCAAATGCTGCGAAGTGTGGACACTCGCACCGCTGAGGGGGAGTCTGCATGGAGCCGATGACCGACCGCGCCGACCCCTACCGCAGCGTCGCCCGCGAGCTGCTCTGCGTGCTGGCCACCGAGGGCCGGCCGATGAGCCTGCGCGAGCTCGAGCAGCCGGGCCGGCTGCGTGACGCCGACGCGGCCTTCCAGCTGTCGGTCGCGCGCGTCGCGGGGTTCGTGCGCTCGGTGCCCGCCGTCGAGGCGGCGCCGGAGCCGTGCTATCAGCCGACGACGCTCGGCTGGATGATCGCCCGGCGCTCGCGCGCGTGGGCCGCCGCGCAGCAGCTGCGCGGCGTCGCGGCCTAGGTCCCCGACGGGCGGCTGCGGTGCCGCCAGTGCTCGGGGAGATCCGGGTGCTCGAGGAACACGAGGTGGTCGTCGGAGCCCGACGCGGCGACGGCGTTCCAGATGACGTGCAGCGCGCCATCGAGGTCGTCGGCGTCGACGTGGACGTCGAACACGCCGAGCTCGTCAGGCGGATCGGCGTCGGCGCCGTCGGGGAGGGCGGCGATGAGGTCCTCGCGCGCCTGGCGGTCGCGCGGCGTGCCGCCGTGCAGCATCAGCATCGACACCGTGAAGCGCGCGGGCATGGCGCTCACCCTAGTCCGCCGCCACCGCAGCGCAACCCGCCGCGGCCTTGTCGCGACGGCCGTCCGGCCTAGACAAGGACCATGCCCAAGCCCATCCTGGTCGGCCACGATCCGCGACGTCCCGAGCGCGCCCCGGTGCGGTTCGGCGTCGCGGCGGCGCGCCTGACGGGCGCGCCGCTGCTCGTGCTGGCGGTTCACGCCGGACAGGCGCGAGCGGGCCAGCACGTCGATGAGGACCTGGTGTCGGACTGCCTGGCCGTCGTCGCCGAACTGGAGGCCGAGCTGCAGTCGGCCGGCGGCGTGGAGGCGGGGTGCAGCGCCGTGGAGGGCACGAGCGCCGCGCGGGCGCTGCACGAGGCGGCCGAGCGCGTGGCCGCGGGCCTGCTCGTCGTCGGCGCGAGCGACCAGCCGCACGGTCCCGGCGCGATGCTCGGCTCGACCGCCGACCGGCTCGTCCACGGCGCGCCGTGCCCGATCGCCGTCGTGCCCCACGGTTGGGCGCCGCCCGCCGTGATCGCCAAGGTCGGCGTCGGGTTCGTCGACACCGAGGAGGGCCACGAGGCGCTGCGCTCCGGCCACGCGCTCGCGCGGCTGGCGGGCGCGACGCTGCGGGTCATCACCGTCGTGAGCGTGGGACCGCGCCGCTACGCGGAGATCCGGCCGTCGATCGCGGGCCAGAAGGGCACGTCGATCGAGGACGTCGAGGGCGAGCACGAGCTGGAGGCGCTGCGCGCCGCGCGGGCGGCCGTCGCGGCGCTGGAGCCGGGCGTCACGGTGGAGGTCGAGGCGGCCGTCGGCGATCCCGCCGAGCTGCTGGCCGCGGCGTCCGAGCACCTCGACGTGCTCGTCTGCGGTTCGCGCGGCTACGGGCCGCTGCGCGCGGTGCTGCTCGGCAGCGTGTCGCACCGCCTCACGGCGCAGTCGCGCTGCCCGGTCGTCCTGCTTCCGCGCGGCGTCTCGTCCGCGCTGGACGCGCTCATCGCCGCCGACCGGCGCGCCGCCGCGCCGGCCTGAGCCGGCGGGTCAGGCCCCCGCCTTCGGCGACGTCCACGACGCGGCGAGGCGCGCCGACAGCAGGTCGGGCACGTCGTCGATCGGCACGCGCTCCTGGGCGAGCGTGTCGCGGTCGCGGATCGTGACCGTCCGGTCCTCGAGCGACTGGTGGTCGATCGTCACGCACCACGGCGTGCCGATCTCGTCCTGGCGGCGATAGCGCTTGCCGATCGAGCCGCCCTCGTCGTACTCGGCCTGCATGCGCCGCTTCAGCGCGGTGTGCAGCTCGGCGGCGAGCTCCGGCTGGCCGTCCTTCTTGACCAGCGGCAGCACGGCGACCTTGACCGGGGCCAGGCGGGGATGCAGCTTGAGGACCGTGCGCGTCTCGCCGTCGAGGTCCTCCTCGTCGTAGGCGTCGGCGAGGAAGGCGAGCACGGAGCGCCCGACGCCGGCGGCGGGCTCGATGACGTACGGGACGTAGCGGGTGCCGTCCTGCTCGACGACCTCGATCGGCTTGCCGGAGCCGGCGGCGTGGGCCTTGAGGTCGAAGTCGCCGCGGTTGGCGATGCCCTCGAGCTCCGACCAGCCGATGGGGAAGAGGTACTCGACGTCGGCGGTGCCCGACGAGTAGTGGCTGAGCTCGTCGGCGTCGTGCTCGCGCAGGCGCAGGTGGTCGGGGCGCAGGCCGAGCTCCTCGTACCACGCGAGGCGCGCCTGCTTCCAGTGCTCGTACCACTCGGGGGCCTCGGCCGGCGGCACGAAGAACTCCATCTCCATCTGCTCGAACTCGCGGGTCCGGAAGATGAAGTTGCCCGGGGTGATCTCGTTGCGGAAGGACTTGCCGACCTGCGCGATGCCGAACGGCGGCTTCTTGCGCGAGAACTGCAGGACGTTCTTGAAGTTGATGAAGATGCCCTGCGCGGTCTCCGGGCGCAGGTAGGCGGCCGAGCCGGACTCCTTCACTGGGCCGACGGTGGTCTCGAACATGAGGTTGAAGTCACGCGCGGGGGTGAGGTCGCACTCGGGCCCCTCGCCGGGGTGCTTGGACGGCTTGCGCGGGCACGCCAGCTCGCCGAGGTGGTCGGCGCGGAAGCGGGCCTTGCACGTGCGGCAGTCGACGAGCGGGTCGGTGACCCCGGCCAGCTGACCCGAGGCCTCCCAGACCCGCGGGTGCTGCAAGAGCGCGCTGTCCAGCGCGACGATGTCGTCGCGGCCGAGCATGGCGTTCCACCACGCGTTCTTGACTGCGGTCTTCAGCAGGACGCCGTAGTGGCCGTAGTCGTAGGTCGAGCCGATCCCGCCGTAGATCTCGCTCGAGGGGAAGATGAAGCCGCGGCGCTTGCACAGCGCCACGATCTTGTCCATGGTCACGACGTCCTCGGGCATCGTTCGATGCTAT
>JAOPZP010000397.1 GCA_025964055.1 Conexibacter sp. | reverse complement strand
CCGGAGCTTGACTTCAAGCGCACTTCAACCTGCAAGATGGTGGACATGGCCCTTCAGATCACCGACCTCGTCAAGCGCTACCCCACGGGCACCGAAGCCCTCCGCGGCGTGTCGCTGGACATCGCCGAGGGCGAGTTCTTCGGGCTGCTCGGGCCCAACGGCGCCGGCAAGTCAACGCTGATCCACTGCACGACGGGGCTGGCCCAGCCGACGTCGGGCTCCATCCGCGTCTTCGGCCACGACGCGATCGAGCACTACGGCGAGGCGCGCCTGGCCGTCGGCCTGGCGCCGCAGGACCTCAACCTGGACTGGTTCCTGACGCTGGAGGAGACGCTCGACTACCACGGCGGCTACTTCGGGATGCCCAAGAAGGACCGGCGCGAGCGCTCCAAGGAGCTGCTGGAGGCGTTCTCCCTGACCGGCAAGAAGGACGACCGGACGCGGACGCTGTCGGGCGGCATGAAGCGCCGGCTGATCCTGGCCCGCGCGCTGATGCACCGGCCCAGGCTGCTGATCCTCGACGAGCCCACGGCCGGCGTCGACGTCGAGCTGCGGCTGGAGCTCTGGCACTACGTGCAGCGCATCAACGCCGAGGGCACCACGATCCTGCTCACCACGCACTACCTCGAAGAGGCCGAGCAGCTCTGCGACAAGATCGCCTTCATCAACGACGGGCAGATCGTCGCGACCGGGACCAGCGACGAGCTCGCCGCGCACTACGGCGTCGCCGGGCTCGAGGACGCCTACCTGGAGCTGGTCGGGCGCAAGGAGCTGTCGCGAGGTCCCGGCATCGTGCGGGAGATCGCGTCATGACCACGACCCAGATCCGCTTCATGGCGCTGCTGCGCCGCGAGTGCAACCGCTTCTTCAAGATCAAGCGCCAGACGCTGGGCGCGCCGCTGCTCGAGACGTTCCTGTACATCTCGGTCTTCGGCGCGGCGCTCGGGTCGCGCATCGACAAGCTGCACGGCGTCGACTACGTGGTGTTCATCGTCCCCGGGCTGATCATGATGGCGTGGGCGATGAACGCGTTCTCCAACAACGCGTCCTCGATCCTGCAGCAGAAGTTCCAGCGCTCGATCGACGACCAGCTGTCGTCGCCGGCCTCGCCGCTGGAGCTGCTGCTGGCCTTCACCTTCGGCGGCTTCCTGCGCGGCATGATCGTCGCGACGCTGACGTTCTGCGCGGCGTCGCTGCTGGTCGACCTGCCGGTCGACCACGTCCTCGTGCTGGTCCCGGCGCTGTTCCTGGTCGGCGTCTTCTTCGCGCAGCTGGGCGTGCTGGTCGGCGTGCGGGCCGAGCAGTTCGACGACGTGTCGGTCGCGCAGACCTTCGTGCTGCAGCCGCTGATCTTCCTGGGCGGCGTCTTCTACTCGGCGGCGCTGCTGCCCGAGCCCTTCCAGACGCTGACCCACTTCAACCCCGTGTACTACATGATCAACCTGGTGCGCTACGGGTTCATCGGCTACTCGGAGGCCAACGTGGCGCTGTCGCTGCTGTTCCTGACGGGCGCCGCCGCCGCGCTGTTCGCGGTGAACTTCCGCCTGTTCCAGCGCGGGTACCGGCTGCGGGCCTAGGCCCGCAGCCGATCACGTGACGGCGGGTCAGCCCTTGGCGGCGGCGTACCGCTCGGCGACCTTGCTCCAGTTGACGACGTCCCACCAGGCCTTGAGGTAGGCGGGGCGCTTGTTCTGGTACTTGAGGTAGTACGCGTGCTCCCAGACGTCGTTGCCCAGCAGCGGCGTCTGGCCGTCGAGGATCGGGTTGTCCTGGTTGGGCGTCTTGGTGAGCTTGAGCTCGCCGCCGTCGAGGACCAGCCACGTCCAGCCCGAGCCGAACTGCGCGACGCCGTTGGCCTCGAACTGCTCCTTGAACTGGTCGAAGGAGCCGAAGGCGGTGGTGATCGCGTCGGCCAGCTCGCCGGTGGGCGTGCCGCCGCCGTCGGGGCTCATGCTCTCCCAGAAGAGCGTGTGGTTGGCGTGGCCGCCGCCGTTGTTGCGGAACACGCCCTGCTGGTCGGCGGGCAGCGCCGACAGGTTGGCGAGGACCTCCTCGACGGGCTTGCCGTCGAACTCGGTGCCCTGCACGGCCGCGTTGGCCTTGTCCACGTAGGCCTGATGGTGCTTGTCGTGGTGCAGCTCCATGGTCGCCTGGTCGATGGTCGGCTCGAGGGCGTCGTAGGCGTACGGCAGGTCGGGAACGGAGTAGGGCATGGGCTCTCCTGTCGGGGAATCGATGGGTCTACCCCGAAACATATCCATGCCACATCCGTCCCTTGCCTCACAATGCGCCATCGCATGTCCAGCCGGTCCTCTCGCCTCGCCCTGTCGATCGCCGTCACCGGCCTGCTGGCCGCTGCCGCGCCGGCCGCCGCGACGCCGCCGTTCACGCCCGCCTGCGCCGGCAACTGGGACTGCGTGGGCCTCGACGACCCGGCCATGAGCGATGGCGTCATCGCGCGCTGGCGCGTGCAATCGGCCACGACGCAGACCGTCGCGCTGGAGAGCCGGCAGCGCCTGAGCGGTGGCGGCACGATCCTGACCGCCACGACCGGCCCGATCACCGTGGAGGCCGGAGCGGTGCGGGAGCTCGACGCCCGCCTGCCCATCGCCGACCGCGGCGTGCTGGCCATCGCCGGCGCGACGGGCTCGATCCAGGCCGAGGGCGTGCTCGAGGGCGACGAGGACGGCGACGGCTACGGCAGACAGGACGAGTGCTTCAAGGACTTCAACGCCCACGTCGCGCCGTGTCCGGCGGTCACGAGCTTCGGCAGCGCCCTGCGGCTGGCGCCCGACCCGGGCGGCTTCTCGCCGTCCGGCGGCGGCCCCACGACCGTCGTGCAGACGCCGTCCACCGCACGGGTGCCCCGCGCGCGGACCGACGGCGTCATCACCGCGTTCCGCCTGCGCTCGGCGTCGACGGCGCCGCTGACGCTCCAGACGCTCCGTCCGAGCGGCTCCGGGGCCTACACGGTGACCGGCGCCGCGGCGCCCGCCACGCCCGCGGCCGGCGGAGCGGTCACGACCGTCACCGGCGTGCGGCTGCCGGTCAAGGCCGGCGACCAGCTCGCCCTCCGCGCGGCCGGGGATCTCGCCGCGGTCGCGCCGTCGCGCTCGGCGCTGCGGGCGTTCGCCACGCCGCCGGCGGTGGGGGAGACCGCCACGGCGACGGCCACCTCCTACCAGCTGCAGCTGCTGGCCCAGGCCGACGTGGAGGAGGACGCCGACGGCGACGGCTACGGCGACCTGACGCAGGACGCGTGCCCCTTCGACGCGACGCGCCACGCGGGCTGCCAGGCCGATCTCGCGGTCGTCGACCTCTTCAGCAGCAAGAGCGTCGCTCCCGGCAGGGACGCCTTCTTCGAGCTGTGGGTCACCAACAAGGGCCCGGACCCGGCCAAGGACGTCGACCTGCGCGCGACGCTGCCGCCCGGAACGGTGCTGGACGGCAACGTCGCCCCCTGCCCGTCGGTCGACGGGGTGTCGCACTGCCGCGCCCCGCGGCTCGACCCGGGCGAGTGGCTGGCCGCGCGCTTCATCGTCGTCGGCACGCCGGGGACCACGGCGACCTCGACGGCCACGGCGTCCTCCGCCACCGCCGACCCCGATCCCACCAACAACAGCCTGACCCGGACGGCGACGTTCTTGCCGTTCGCCACCGCGCCGGCGCCGCCGGCCGTGCAGCCCGCGTCGCGGGCCTGCGCCAACGTCGTGCGCGGCACCCGCGACGACGACGTGCTGCGCGGCACCGCGTTCGGCGACCGCCTGGT
>JAOPZP010000377.1 GCA_025964055.1 Conexibacter sp. | reverse complement strand
TCACGATAGTGGCGGGCCTCGGGCTGCTGGAGGCGCCGCCGGCAGCAGCCGGCGCGGACGATGCGCCGGGCCTGGCGTGGCCGTCACGGCCGGTGCTGCTCATCGGGGTGGTCGGCTTCGGCGCGGTGTTCGCCGAAGGCGCCAGCGCGGACTGGTCGGCGGTGTACGTGCGCGACGTGATGGGCGGCTCGGCCGGCACCGCGGCGATCGCCTACACGGCCTTCGCAGCGGCGATGGCGGCGGGGCGGCTGCGCGGCGACGCGCTGGTGCACCGCATCGGCGCGGTGCGGACGGTGCGGGTCGGCGGGCTGGTCGCGGCGCTGGGAGCGCTGCTGGTGGTCCTCGCGCGGACGCCGGCGGTCGGCATCGCCGGCTTCGCGCTGATCGGCCTGGGCATCGCGACGACCGTCCCGCTGGCCTTCGCCGCCGGCGGGCGCGCCGTGCCGCACGCCGGGCAGGGCATCGCCGCCGTGGCGACCGTCGCCTACGGGGCGGGCCTCGCGGCGCCGGGGCTGATCGGCGCGATCGCCGACCTGGCGTCGCTGCCGGCGGCGTTCGTCGTCGTGGCGGCGCTGGCGCTGCTGGTGAGCCTGGGCGCGGGCGCGCTGCGCCCGGCGGCCGGCGAGGGGTGAGACGCCCCGCCGGCCGGCCGGGTCCTGCGGGTCCGACTACTGGATGCCGGCGGCCGTGCAGGCCGAGGCGTACTTCGCCGTGCAGATCTCGGCCTTCGTCAGGAAGCCGTCGGCGATGATGGTGTCCTTGATGTTGTCCTTGGTCACCGCGGTCGGCGCCAGCAGGACCGACGGGACCTGACCCGTCTGGTTGTCGGTCTTGGCGTTGACCAGGCCGGCCGGGACCGGCTTGCCCTGCGCCAGGGCGACGGCGATCTGCGCCGAGGCCTCGGCCTGCTTCTTGATGGCCAGGTAGATCGTCATGAACTGGTCGCCGGTGAGGATGCGCTGGATGGCGGCGACCTCGGAGTCCTGGCCGGTGGTCGGGATCGTCTTGGGGTTGACGCCGTTGCCCTTCATGGCCGCGATCGCGCCGCTGGCCATGCCGTCGTTGGCGGAGTAGACGCCGACGATCTGGCTCTTGCCCAGGGCGGTGATCGCCTGCTCCATCTCGCGCTGGGCCTTGTCGGGCGACCAGTCCGGCGTGTCGTACTCCTTGCCGATCTTGACGTCGGCGGTGTCGAGCACGGAGTGCGCGCCCTTCTTGTAGTCGCCGGCGCTGGGGTCGGTCGGCGACCCGTTGAGCATGACCACCGACTTGCCCTTGCCTGCGGCGCCGATCTTGTCGATCAGCGTCTGGGCCTGGAGCTTGCCGACCTTGACGTTGTCGAACGACACGTAGTAGCTGATCGGGGCGCCGGTGATCAGGCGGTCGTAGGCGATGACGGGGATGTTGGCCTGCTTGGCGCGGTTGACCGTCGCGACGGCCGCCTTGGCGTCGACGGCGTCGAGGACGAGGACCTTGGCGCCCTTGGTGATGGCGGCCTCGGCCTGCTGCTGCTGGCGCACCGGGTCCTGGTTGGCGTTGGCGTAGTCGATCGTGCAGTCCGGGCACAGCGCCTGGACCTTGGCGATGAAGCTCGGGCGATCGTGCAGCTCGTACCGCGTCGTCTTGGTCTCGGGGAGCAGGAGCGCGATCGAGCCGCCCTTGCCGCCGCTGCCGCTGGCCGCGGCGGCCGTGCTGGCCGTCGTGCCGGAGCTCTTGTCGTTGTTGCTGCCGCAGGCCGCCAGGCCCGCCGTCGCGGCCACGCACGCCAGCGCGGTCAGCGCACTGCTGGGGGTGAGTCTCATGGGTGCTGCTCCTCCTCGGTACATCAGTGGGTCTCGATGACCTGGGCCAGGCCGGGGGCTGCGGGGACGGGTCCGGCGGCGTCGATCGCCAGGGCGATCGCGCCGCGCAGGGGTGCGTCGTGCACGAAGCGTGCCGCGACGACCTCGGTGGGGAAGGGGACGGCGCGGCGCACGCGGCGGCGCAGCGCGGCGAGGATCGGCTCGGCGCTGGCCATCAGGCCGCCGCCGACGGCGATGCGCGCGGGATCGAGCAGCACGGCCAGGTTGGCGACGTGCACCGCCAGCTCGGCGAGCGTCTCGTCGACGAGCATCCGCGCGTCGAGGTCGCTCTCTGCGCGGGCGAAGACGTCGGCGGCGCTGAGCGTCTCGCCGAGCAGGCGGCCGCCGCGCTCGCCGATCGCGCGGCCGCCGGCGTACTCCTCCAGCGGCGCGCGGCCGTCGGCGGCGCCGAGCTCGTCGTGGGTGCCGCGCAGCGCGTAGCCGATCTCGCCGGCGGCGCCGTTGGCGCCGTGCAGCACACGGCCGCCGATGACGATCCCCGCCGCCAGGCCGGTGCCGAGGCTGAGGAAGACGCCGGGGTCGGCGCCGTGCAGCGCGCCCCAGCGGGTCTCGGCCAGCGCGGCGGCCTTGACGTCGGTCTCGGTGACGACGGTGTCGAGCGCCAGGCCGTCGCGCAGGCGGGCGGCGAGCGGCAGCTCGGTCCAGCCGGGGACGTTGGGCGCCAGGAGGATGCGGTCCTCGAGGACGATCCCGGGGCTCGACGCGCCGGCGGCGACGAGGCGCCCGCCGGTGGTCGTGGCGGTGTGATCGGCGAGCGTCCGGGCGCAGTCCAGCGCGCGCTGCACGGCTTGGCCGGCCCCCTCGGCGGCGGTGGTCGGCAGGCGCTGGCTCGTGACGATCCGGCCGTCGAGCGTGGCGGTGGCGACGTCGAGCTTCGTGCCGCCGAAGTCGACGCCGAGCACGAAGTCGGTGGGGGAGGGGACGGCGGGCATCGCTGAAATAGGAAAGCTACTTTCCGAATGGGACCCGCGTCAAGGAATTCGCCAGGTTCCCTGCGAAATGGCGTGTACGCTCTGGGCCGTGTCGGCCGACGAGCACCTGCGCCCCGGGCGCCCGAGGTTGCTGCGGGCGATCAACGAGCGGGCCGTGCTCGAGCGGCTGCGGGTCGAGGGACCGCGGTCGCGCACCGAGCTGGCGCAGGGCACCTCGCTCTCCAAGCCGACCGTCGGCCAGGCACTGGCGAACCTCGAGCGCGCCGGCCTGGTGCGCCCCGCGGGCCAGCGCCTCGGCGAGCGCGGCCGCTCCGCGCTCCTGTACGAGCTGAACCCGACCGCCGCCTACGTGGCGGGCGTCGACGTCGGGCGGTCGTGGGTGCGCGTCGCGGTCGCCGACCTCGGCGGCGAGGTCGTCGGGCGCCGGGACGAGCGCAGCCGCGCGCGCAGCTCGGCGGCGCTCGTGGGCCGCGTGCACGACCTGGCGCGCGAGGTGGTCGCCGAGGCCGGCGTCGCCTGGGACGACGTGGTCCACACCGTGGTCGGCAGCCCCGGCGTCCTGGACCCTGGGACCGACCGGCTGCGGTACGCCTCCAACCTCCCGGGGTGGAGCCGGCCGGGCCTGGTCGGCGAGCTGCGCGTCGCCCTGACCCCGAGCCTGACCATCGACAACGACACCAACCTGGCCGCGTTGGGCGAGCGCGCCTACGGGCGCGGCCGGGGCGTGGCGAACTTCGTGTACCTCTCGATCGGCACGGGCATCGGCATGGGGATCGTCGTGGGCGGCGAGCTGTACCGCGGCGCGCGCGGCGCGGCCGGCGAGGTGGGGTTCCTGCCGCTGGCCGGCGGCGGCCTC
>JAOPZP010000370.1 GCA_025964055.1 Conexibacter sp. | reverse complement strand
GGATGGTGATCTGCCGGCGGAAGAAGCCGTTGAGATCGAGGCCCTTGGGGAACTTCGCCGACCCGGCCAAGCTCGCCGTGGGCGGCGGGCCACCCGCGACCACGAGCTTCGTCGCCGCGCTCGCCGTAGGAGCCGCGCCCAGGGTCGTCAGGGTCGCGATCGCCAGCACCGTCATGCACCGTCGCGTCGACATCGTCCTGCCTCTCCAGCCGGGATGTCCCCCCGGCGGCGAGCCTAACACCGCGATTTCGCCCGGGCCACGAGGCGGTCAGACGATCGGCGACTTGACAGGCGAGGAACGCGAACGCCTACCTCGCCCGCATGTCGCACCGACGACGCGCTCATCGCCCAGGCGGCCAGGGAGACCGACGACGCCAAGCGCAAGGCGCTCTACAGCGAGCACCTCGAGCTGCGGATGGGCGACGTGTCGCTGCCGAAGACGTAGGCGACGGGCCGGCGCCGCGCGCTGTGCGCGGCGCCGCTCCGCACGGAACGAGAGCGGCCGGTCCTATCCGGTACGCGATCGTTGCAGTTGCCACACACCCCCAAGTGGCAAAACGTACGAAACCGGGGCACGGCCGGCCCGCTACCGTCTCCGTCCGATGCCGGCCCCATGCTGGGGCCCACGGCGGCACGAACGGCCGCCGTCCATCGCCCTGACCCGTGCTCCGCCCTTCCCGTCTCACCCTGCGCATCCCCGTGCTGCTGCTCGTCGTCGTCCTGACGCTCGGGGTCGGGGCTGCCGCCGCCCAGGACGCCGCCGCCCCGGTGCTGGTGACGCCGGCGCCGCTGGTGTGGAGCAACCCGGTGATCGCCGGCGACTTCCCGGACCCCTCGGTCGTCCGCGACGGCGAGACCTATTGGGCGACGTCCACGTCGTCGGCCGCGGCGCCCGGCTTCCCGCTGATGCGCTCCACCGACCTCGTGCACTGGACGTCGGCGGGGGCGATCTTCACGCAGCTGCCGGCCTGGGCCAGCGACTCCTTCTGGGCCCCCGAGATCTTCGTCGACGCCGCCGGCGTCCGCGTCTACTACGCAGCCCGCAAGCGCGGCGGCCGGCTCTGCGTGGCGGTCGCCACGGCGACGAGCGTGGCCGGCCCCTACACCGACCGCGGGCCGCTGGTCTGCCAGCCCGCCGGGTCCATCGACCCCACGACGACGCGCGACAAGTACGGCCGCCTCTTCCTCGTCTGGAAGGAGGACGGCAACGCGATCGGGCGCCCCTCGGTCATCTGGCGCCAGCGCCTGAGCCCGGACGGCGTCACGCTCGTCGGCCGCCCGCTCCCGCTGCTGCGCAACCAGGATCCGTGGGAGGGCGGTGTCGTCGAGGCGCCGTCGATCGTCGTGCGCGGCGGCTGGACCTACTTGTTCTACTCGGGCAACTCCTACGGGCCGCCCAAGTGCCGCTACGCGCTGGGCGTGGCCCGCGCCCGGTCCCTTCGCGGCCCCTGGCAGCGCGCGCCGCTCAACCCGATCCTCGCGTCGAGCGCCGCATGGCGCTGCCCGGGCCACGCGTCGTTCGTCGCCGACGACGACGGCCGGGAGTTCGTCGTCTACCACGCCTATCGCGCCGCCGATCCACGGATGGCCCAGCGCTACGGGCTGCTCGATCGCGTCCGCTGGACCAGCGACGGCTGGCCCACCGTGGCGGCCGGACGCGGGCCCAGCAGCGTGGCGGACTCCGACTGACGCGGCGTCGCCGCGCGACAGCCGTAACACGATCCTCACGTCCTGCGGACACGCCACCAAATGGCGGCGCGGGACGGTGCTTCGCGTGCTCACCGACTCCCTCGATCGCCGTGGCCGTCGGCGGAGGTACCCGCGATGACCGGCGCACCCAGGGTCGCCTGGCTGGCGGTGGCCGCGGTCGCCGCGGGTGTGCTCGTCACCACGTCGATCGCGCAGTCCCAGCTCCGGGACCTGACCGCCGCGCACTGGATTCGCAGTGGCGCGGGCCACGCCCCGGCGCGGGTCCTCGACGTCCGCCCCAGGTGGACCGGACCGGGACGCCCGGTCTCGGCGGGGCTCGTCGGGCTCTCGGTCGAGTGGCCGGTCCTGGCCCACGATCTCGGATCAACGGGCACGCCCCCGCCGGGGTTGGTGGACGCGTTGCGCCTGCTGGGCCGCCCACCGCTGCGCATCGGCGGAAACAGCCAGGACCGGATGTGGCCGACCGCCCGGGCGGCGCCGACCGGGGCCGTGTGGACGCCACCGGCCGGGTTCTGGCCGGCGTTCGGGCTGCTCGCGCGCGAGGCCGGAGGCCCCGTGCAGGTCGGTCTGGATCTGGCCCATGGCGACCCGCAGGCGGCCATCCCGATCGCGCGCGCTGCCGCGGGCGCCCTGCCGCCGGGGAGTGTCAGCTTCAGCCTCGGCAACGAGCCCGACCGGTACGGCGTGCAGCGCTGGGCGCGGCTGGCCGACCGGCGGGTGATCACGGCGCGTGCGCCGTCCTGGTCGTTCGCCGACTACCTCCGGCAGTACGCAAGCATCCGCCACCGGCTCGGCGCCATCGGTCCGCTGGCCGGACCGGACTTCGCCGACGCCCGCTGGCGCAAGGACTTCGCGCCCTTCCTGGCCCGCGCGCATCCGCAGGCCGCGACGGTCCACGCCTATCCGCTCAACGTCTGCGGGAAGAAGCCGCACAGCCACGCCTGGCCGACCGAGCGAGCGCTGCTGGCCCGCTCCTCGTGGGCCGGCGAGATCCGGCACGTGGTCGCGTGGGCCGTGGCCGACGCCGCCAGGGCGCACACGCCGCTCGTCGTCTCCGAGGCCAACTCGGTCGCCTGCGGCGGCGCCCGCGGCGTCAGCAACGGAGCCGCATCGGCGCTCTGGGCCCCCGCCTTCCTGCTGTCGGCGGCGCAGGCCGGCGCCGGCCAGGTCGATCTTCACGCCTCCGGCTCGGTCTACGACCCGTTTCACGTCGTGCGCGGCAGCAACGGCACCGCCGAGGTCCAGCCGACGGCCTTGTTCGACGGGCTGACCTTCGTGCGCCAGGCGCTGGGTCCCGACCCCCAGCTGGTCGCCGCCGCCACGGCGCCGGCGGGCCGGCCCGCCTGGGCGCTCCGCGGGTCCGACGGCCGGCTGCGCGTCCTCGTCGAGAACCTCGACGCCCACCGCGCGATCGTCGCGCGGATCCATCTGCCGCAGGCGGGCGGATGGGCGCGCGTCGTCCGCATGACCCGAGCCGGACGCGATGTCGCCGGCCGGCAGCGCATGGCGATCGACGGCCAGACCCGCGTGAGCGTGAACGGGCGCCTCGTCGCCGTCGGGCGACGCACGCCGGCGTGGGCCGCGGTCGTCCGCGGCACCGTCCGCGTGGCGTTGCCGCCCTGGAGTGCTGCGGTGGTCGTCACGTCGGGTCCGAGCGGGGCGTGACGCGCGGGTGCGCTAGAAGAACCCGTTGGCGGGCAGCGGCTGCCCGTTGACGAGGAGATCGCCGAGCGCCCGGGCCTTGTAGATGGCCGGGTTGTGCGAGGCCAGCGTGCGGGCGTTGCGCCAGTGGCGGTCGAGGTTGGCGTCGCGGCTCGTGGCCGAGGCGCCGCCGACGCTGAACAGCAGCTCGGCCGACCGCGGCGCGAGGTCGGAGACGATGACCTGGGCGCGGGCGGCGAGCACCGCCGCCTCGTGCTGGGTGGCCGAGTCGACGACCCGGTCCTGTGCCTCGGCGGCGGCCAGGACGACGGTCTCGGCGGCGAAGGCGTTGGCGTCGATCTGCCCGACGATGTGCTGCAACAAGGGGTCGGACCGCGGGAGGTCGCCCGACCCGTGGCTGAACGTCCGCGAGCGGCTGCGGACCACGGCGGCCGCGTCGGTGGAGACGGCGCGCGCGACGCCGGCCGCGACCGCGATGAGGTAGAGCTGCAGGAAGGCCGCCCGCGGTCCGGCGGTCGCGGTCCCGATCGGGCTCGGCACGACCTCGTCGGCGGCGACGGCGACGTCGTCGAAGCGCGTGGTCCCGCTGGCGGTCAGGCGCTGGCCCATGCCGTCCCAGTCGTCGGCCACGTGCACGCCGGCGCGGTCGACGGGGACGATCGCCGACGCCACGGTGCCGTCGGGCAGGCACGCGGCGACGACGACGCGGTCGGCGTAGAGGGTCCCGGTGGAGTAGTACTTGGTCCCGTTCAGGCGGTAGCCGTCGCCGTGGGGGAGGAGCGTGGTCTCGAAGGCGAACATGTCGCTCGTCGAGCGCTCGACGGTCCCGTTGCCGAACAGCGTGCCGGCGACGACCTCGGGGAGCCAGCGCCGGCGCTCGGCCTCGTCGTCGGCGGCCAGCCGCCCTTCGACGAAGTGGAAGTGCGCCCGCAGCGCCTGGGCGACGTTGGGGTCGCCGGTGGCCACGCGCATGACGGTGGCGAACAGCTCCCGGAGCGTCGCCCCGTCGCCGCCGTAGGCCACCGGGACGCGGAGACGGCCGAGCCCGGCGTCGGCGAGGCGGCGGACCTCGGCGAACGGATGGCGCCGCTCGCGCTCGCGCTGCGCGGCGCCGGCGGCGAGCTCGGCGAGGATCGCTGCGAGCCCGTCGACGGGTGCCGAGACAAGGGGTTCAAGCATAATCCCCATAATATCAGTTGACAAACAGGGGTTTGCCGTGCACGATGCCCGGCGATGTCTGACTCTCCCTCCCTGGCGATCGCCGAGCGGCTGATCGCCGAACCCCGTCCGGCACCGTCGGTGCCGGCTGCCGCCCGGCTCGCTCCCCTGCGCCGGGCCCTCCCGATGATCCTGCGGCGCGCCGCCGTCCCGACCCTCCTCGTCCTGCTCTGGCAGGTCGCCTCGTGGGCGAGCTGGATCGACGGCAGCACGCTGGCCCCGCCCGTCGAGGTCTGGCACGCGTTCACCCGCTCCTGGTCCTCGGGCCAGCTGTGGCCGAGCATCGTCACCTCGCTGCGCCGCGTCGTCGTCGGCCTGGCCATCGGCGTCAGCGCCGGCACCGTCCTGGGCCTGATCGCGGGGCTGTCGCGCATCGGCGAGGAGCTGGTCGACGCGCCGCTGCAGATGCTGCGCGCGCTGCCGTTCCTCGGCCTGATGCCGCTGCTGATCGTCTGGCTGGGGATCGGCGAGGGGGTGAAGATCGGCCTGATCGTCATCGGCGTCGTGTTCCCGGTGTACCTCAACCTGCACAAGGGGATCCGCAGCGTCGACCCGCGCTACGCGGAGCTGTCGCGGGCCTGCGGCGTCGGCCGCTGGGGCGTCATCCGCAAGGTCATCCTGCCCGGCGCGCTGCCGGCGTTCCTGATCGGCCTGCGCTTCGCGCTGGGCATCGCGTGGCTGTCGCTGGTGATCGGCGAGACCGTCAACGCCGACAAGGGCGTCGGCTACCTGATCATGCAGGGCCAGCAGTACCTCCAGACCGACGTCATCGTCATGGGGTTGGTCATCTACGCCATCCTCGGCCTGTTGATGGAGGCGTTGGTGCGGCTGATCGAATGGCGCGCGCTGCCCTGGCGCCGCGAGTTCGTGGAGGCGGGACGATGAGCGCCGTCGTCGTGCGCGGGGTGGGGCGGAGCTTCGGCGACCGCCGCGTCCTGCGCGACATCGACCTCACCGTCGAGGCCGGCGAGTTCCTGGTCATCGTCGGCCAGTCGGGCTGCGGCAAGAGCACGCTGCTGCGGGCCCTGGGCGGCCTGGACGCCGGCCACGTCGGCGATGTCGCCGTCGACGGTCGCGTGGCGTTCGGCTTCCAGGACGCGCGGCTCCTGCCGTGGGCGCGGGTGTGGCAGAACGTGGTCTTCGGCGTCAAGGGCTCCAAGCAGGAGCTGCGCCGCCAGGCCGTCGCGGTGCTCGCCGAGGTGGGCCTCGAGCGGCATGCCGACGCGTGGCCGGCCACGCTGTCGGGCGGCGAGGCCCAGCGGGTCGCGCTGGCCCGGGCGCTGACCCGCGACCCCTCGGTCCTCCTGCTCGACGAGCCCTTCGGCGCGCTGGACGCGCTGACGCGGCTCAAGATGCAGTCCTTGGTCAACGGGCTCTGGCGCGAGCGCGGCTTCGCCGTCGTCCTCGTCACCCACGACGTCGAGGAGGCGATCCTGCTCGCCGATCGCATCGCGGTCCTGGATCGCGGCATCGTCGCCGACCGGCTCGAGGTCGATCTCGAGCGCCCACGCTCGCGCACCGACGAGCGCTTCGAGGCGCTGCGCGTGCGCGTCCTGGAGGACCTGGGCGTCTCCGACGTCGACGCCACGCTGAGCGCCCGCGACGACGCCCGGGTGCCGGCATGAGCGCCGCCGCCGAGCCGCGGTTCGGCATCTGGGCGCCGGTGTACGGCACGTGGGGCGCGCGCTCGCACCCCGACGATCCCGTCGACGCCGGCTACCGCCGGACGCGCGACCTGCTGGTCGCCGCCGAGGCCAACGGGTTCACGTCCACGCTGCTCGCCGAGCACGTCGTCAGCCCGTCCGACGCGCAGGCGGCGGTGCTGGAGACGTTCACGGCGGCCGCGGCGGTCGCGGCGGTCACCGAGCGCCTGGAGATCATCGCCGCGGTCAAGCCGCTGCTGTTTCACCCGGGCGTGCTGGCCAAGCTCGCGCTCGGGATCGACGACATCAGCGGCGGGCGCTTCGCCATCAACCTGGTCAGCGCGTGGTTCAAGCCCGAGATGGCCGCGCTGGGGATCGAGATGCCGCCGCACGACGAGCGCTACGCGCTGTCGGCCGAGTGGCTGGACATCGTGCAGCGCCTGTGGGCCGGCGAGCGGCTCGACCATCGCGGCGCCCGCTTCACGACCGAGGCGCTGCAGCTCGTGCCCGGGCCGGTGGCCGGACCGCCGACCGTCTACTTCGGCGGCGAGTCCGAGCCGGCCCGGGCACTGGCCGCGCGTGCCGCCGACGTGTTCTTCATCAACGGCCGGGCGCTGCCCGAGACGATCGACGTGATCGAGGATCTGCGGGCGCGTCCGCGCGGCGATCGCGCGCCGCTGCGCTTCGGCCTGTCGGCGTTCGTCATCGCCCGCGAGGCCGAGGCCGCGGCTCACGCCGAGCACGACACATTGCTCGCCCTGGCCGCCCACGACGACCGCAGCCGGCTGATGGCCGGCACCGACAAGGACGTGGCCATGATGAAGGTCAACGCGGGCGTCCCGCGCGTCGGCACCAACGGCGGGACGCTGGCCGGCCTGGTCGGCAGTTACGACCAGGTCGCCGAGCGCATCGCGGCGTTCGCCGCCGCCGGCATCGAGTTGTTCATGTTGCAGTTCCAGCCCCTCGAGGCCGAGGCCGAGCGCTTCGGCCGCGAGGTCATTCCCCGCGTGCGCGCGTTGACGCTCGCCGCTGCCTGACCCCTCCAGACGAACAGGACCCCAAGATGACCCTCACCTCGCACCCCACCGAGGCCGCCGACCGGCGCGCCGTGAGCGAGCTCTGGTACACGCGCTGCCCCGTCCCGACCGCGTCGAGCGTCGCGATCTCCCAGGGCTGGCTCGACGACGAGTTCGCCTCCGACGGCATCACGGTCGCCTCGCTGCGCGCCAGCGGCGCGACCACCGTCCGCGAGTCGCACTTCGACCACACGCAGGCCGACTCGTTCCGCCAGGGCGGCAACATCCCGCCGATCTGGACGCGCTCGCGCGGCAACGACCTGCGCCTGATCGGCCTGTCCTGGGCCGAGCAGTACCAGGCGATCGTCACGCTGCCGGGCAGTGGCATCGACGGCCCCGAGGACCTGCGCGGCAGGCGCTTCGGCCGCACCCGCCACGTCAACGACAAGATCGACTTCTGGCACGCGAGCGCGCTGCGCGGCCTGACCTGGGCCCTGCGCGCCGGCGGGCTCGGCCTCGAGGACGTGCAGCTGGTCGACGTCGAGGAGACCCAGCCGTTCGTGCCCGCGCACGACGCATCGCACAGCGGCTCGCTCTTCGGTGCCTACACCAACCGCCGCCTGCAGGCCGCCGAGGTCCTGGCCCTGATCCGCGGCGAGGTCGACGCGATCTACGTCGCCGGCGGCCGCGGCCCCGACCTCGAGGCGTTCCTCGACGTCCACCGGGTCTTCGACATCCAGGCCCAGGACGACCGCGAGCTGCGCATCAGCAACATCGCGCCGGTCGCGCTGACCGTCAGCGGCCGGCTGCTCGACGAGCGCCCCGACCTCGTCACGCGCTACGTGGCCGCCTCGCTGCGCGCCGCCGCGTGGGCCAAGGACCACGAGCGCGAGACGCACCGCATCCTCGGCCACGAGGTCGGCATCGCCGAGGAGCTCTCGGCCCCGGCCTACACCCCCGAGGTCCACTCCAACCTCGCGTTCTCGCTCGACGACGACCTCGTCGCCGCCATCGAGTCCCAGCGCGACTTCCTGCTCGAGCACGGCTACATCGCCGAGAGCTTCGACGTCCGCGAGTGGATCGCGCCCGAGCCGTTGGCGCAGGGGCGCACGCTGCTCGCCTCCTGAGGCTCACCCCTCGTCACTCCCCGACACCACCAAGAAAGCCCTGATGTCCCTGAACCCCGGCGCCTCCCGGCGCCTTCGCCTTCCCCTGCTCATCGCCGCGCTCGCGGCCGCCCTGGCGCCGACGGCGTGCGGCTCCTCGTCGCCCGACCGCTCGTCGGCGACGGCCGCGTCGCCGTCGTCCGGCGGCGCCACCCAGACCATCACGGTCGGCGTGCCCCGCAGCTTCGGCTACCTCAGCACGCTGTGGGCGCGCAACGTCCAGCCCAAGGGCGTGAAGATCGAGTACAAGTACTTCCCGGTCTTCACCGACATGTTGACCGCGCTCAACAGCGGCAAGATCGACCTGACGGAGATCGGCGACATCGGGGCGGTCCAGTCCTACGTCAACGGCGGCAAGGTGCAGGCCGTCGCGGTGACCGAGCCCAACGCCGAGAACTGCGGCCTGCTGGTGCCCAAGGACAGCAGCGTCAGGCAGTTCGCCGACCTCAAGGGCAAGAAGATCGCGTTCCTGAAGTCGACCAACTCCTACATCGCGTTCCTGCACCAGGTCAAGGCCGCCGGGCTGAAGGAGAGCGACTTCCACATCGTGGAGATCACCGGCCCGCCCGCCAACAAGGCGTTCCAGAGCGGCCAGCTCGACGCCTACTACAGCATCGACCCGAACCTCTCGGACCTGGTCGAAAAGACCGGCGGTCGTGAGATCACCAGCTGCAAGAGCGCCGGCGTCGAGAACCGCTACACCTACGTGGCGACCAAGGCGGCCATCGAGGACAAGCCCAAGGCGGTCGCCGCGGTGGTCAAGGCCGTCGCCGACAACATCGCGTGGATCCAGGCCAACCCTGATCGGCAGGCCGCGCTGCTGGCACCGAAGCTGGGCTTCAGCGAGAGCGCCATCAAGACGACCTACGCCCGCGGCGCCACCGCGCTGCAGCCGGCCGACGCCGCGTTCTACGCCACCGAGCAGCCGGTGATCGACGAGCTGGTCGCGGCCAAGATCGTGGCGCGGCCGGTCAGGGCGTCCGACGTGTTCATCTCGCAGTTCAACGCCGACACGACCGCCGGCGCGGCCGGCTCGTGAGCGAGGCCGTCAGCCCGCCGGTGCAGCAGCACGCTGCGCCGGCGGGTGTGGCGGTGATCGCCTCCGACGCGGAGGCCCTCGCCGCGGCCGCGTCCTATGCCGCGGCCATCCGCCCCGACGCCATCGCCCGCGACCGGGAGCGACGGCTCCCGTTCGCCGAGCTCGAGGAGCTCGCCAGGACCGGCCTGCTCGGCATCCGCGTCCCTCGCGCGCTCGGTGGCGCCGAGGTGTCCAACGCGACGCTGACCGAGGTCGTCCGGCGCATCGCGGTCGCCGATCCGGCCGTCGCGCAGATCCCGCAGAACCACTGGGCGTTCGTCGAGACGATCACCCGCTTCGGCTGCGACGAGCAGCGCGAGCTCTTCTGCGCAGAGTTCCTGCGCGGTGCGCGGCTGGGCAATGCGCTGGCCGAGCGTGGCGGCAGGACGGCTCGCGACTGGGTCACGCGCCTGACGCGGCGCGCCGACGGCACGCTGCAGCTCGACGGCCGCAAGTACTACACCACCGGAGCGCTGACCGCTCAGTGGATCCCCGTCTTCTGCCGCGACGACCACGACGAGGTCGTCGTCGCCTACGTGCCGCGCGACGCGCCCGGCGTCGAGGTCCATCAGGACTGGACCGCGTTCGGCCAGCGGGCGACGTTCAGCGGCACGACGACCCTGGAGGGCGTCGCGGTCGATCCGGCCTGGGTGATCCGCAGCCCGCTGTCGCGGCCGGGGCCGACGACCTTCGCCGCCTTCGGCCAGATCATCCACGCCGCCGTCGACGCGGGGATCGCCCGCGGCGCGCTGCAGGACGGGACCGCCTTCGTGCGCGAGCGCGCGCGACCGTGGTCCGAGGCCGCGGTGGACCGCGCCGCCGATGACCCGCACGTCGTACGCCTGGCCGGCGAGCTGGAGACCCAGGTGCGCGCGGCCGAGGCGCTGCTGGTCGCCGCGGCGACCGCGCTCGACGTCGCCGACGCGGCGCCCGCCGACACGGACGCGATCACCGAGGCCCGCCTGTGGGTCGCGGCGGCCAAGGCCTTCGCGGGGGAGGTCGCGCTGCGGGTCGCCACCGAGATCTTCGACTTCTCGGGCGCGAGCGCCGCCGACAGCGCGCACGGCCTGGACCGCCACTGGCGCAACGCACGCACGCACACCCTGCACGACCCGGCGCGTTCCAAGCACCTCCACCTCGGGCGGTGGACGATCGACGGCATCGGGCCGGCGGCGGATCACGTGCTCATCTGAGGACGGGCAGCGCATGGCCTGGGACTCAGACCGCAAAGCGGATACGGTCGTACCACGCCTGGAACCCTGCCCATCGTGTGTGCCACCGCGCCCTGCGGGCGGGTGGGCGCGAGCGACGCCGCTGGTCGGTGCCGGCGGTGAAGTCGCGACCTCGGCGTGACGTGCGGGACCTGGGCGTGGCGGACATGGTCGGGCAGATGCCGAGCGCGGTCGTCGTCGTGGAGGCGCCGTCGGGCCGGATCGTGCACGCCAACGCGGCGGCGCGCGACATGGTCGAGCGCCAGCTCGGCCGCTCCATTCCCGCCGTGCTCACCGCCGACTGGGAGATCTTCCATCCCGACGGGCGGTCCTACGCCATGGAGGAGTGGCCGTTGGTGCGCTCCGTCACGACGGGTGAGGAGGTCGTCGACGAGGAGTACTTCAACACGCTGCCGGACGGCAGCCGGATGGTCGTGCGCTGCAGCTCTTCCGCCCTGCGCGATGAGCAGGGGCACATCGTCGGCGGGGTGCTGCTGATGAGCGACGTCAGCGATCGCAAGCGCGTCGAAGAGCGGCTGGCGGCGCACGCGAGCCTGCTCGACAGCATCGACGATGCCGTCGTGGTGACCGACGCCGAGTATCGCCTGACCGCCTGGAACCGGGGCGCCGAGCGGCTGTACGGCTACCAGGCCGACGAGGTGCTGGGTCGCTACGCGCGCGAGGTCGCGACCTACGAGGGCGACACCGCCCGGCTCCAGCTCGAACGCGAGCTGACCGAGACCGGTCGCACGCGCATCGAGTTCACCGCCCATCGCAAGGACGGCACGCCGACCGAGGTCGAGCTCATCGCGGTGGAGCTCCGCGACGCACAGGGCGAGGTCAGCGGCCATCTCGGCATCCATCGCGACGTCACCGAGCGCGCGCGTGGCCGCCGGGAGATCGAGGCGCAGACCCTGCAGCAGGCGGCGGTCGCCGAGCTCGGGTTGCACGCCTTGCGCGACGGCGCCCTGCAGACGCTGATGGACGAGGCCGTCGAGGTGGTGGCGCGCACGCTCGACGTCGAGCTGGCCGAGGTCTCCGAGCTGCTGCCGAACGGAGACCGGCGGCTGCTGGCCCGCTCCGCGACCGACGGCGGGGAGGCGGTGACCGAGCCCGGCGCCATCAGCTCGGCCGAGGTGCCCATCCCCGGGCGCACCGAGCCGTTCGGCACGCTCGCGGTGCAGTCGCGGCAACCGCGCGAGTTCTCTGAGCATGAACAGAACTTCCTGCAAACGGTGGCCAACGTGCTCGCCGCGGCGGTCGAGCGCGCCCGGACCGAGCACCGGCTCGACGAAGTCCGCGACGAGGAGCGCCGTCGGCTCGCACGCGACCTGCACGACGAAGCGCTGCAGAGCCTGACGTACGCGATCGCGCTGACCCAGGGTGGCAGCCGGGGGTCGGAGGAGGACGAGACATCCGCGGAGCTCCTCGCGGCGCTCCAGCACGCGGGTCGGCAGCTGCGCGCGGCGATCTACGACCTGCGACTGGCCTCGGAGGAGGACCGGCCGTTCCCGGACCTGCTGAAGGAGCTGGTGGCGCTGCACTCCTCGACGGCGGGTGACGCCGAGATCGGGCTGGAGATCGGTGCCGGCGTCGCGCCACGCACGCTCGGCAAGCGCGGGACGGAGCTGTTGCGGATCGTCGGCGAGGCGCTGACCAACGCCCGGCGCCACTCGGGCGCGCGCAACGTGCGCGTGGTGGCCTCGGGCACCGCCGACCACGTCGCGGTCGAGATCGTCGACGACGGCGACGGCTTTCGCGTCGCCGAGTCCCCGCTCGCGCCCAACCAGACCGGCATCAAGGGCATGAACGAGCGTGCTGGTCTGCTCGGTGGGGAGTTGTCCATCAACAGCGAACCCGGCGCCGGCACCACCGTGCGGGTGCACGTGCCGCTCGGCGACGGCCACGAGAAGTCGTCGGTCCCTCAGGTGCGGGTGCTGCTCGTCGAAGACCACGCGATCGTCCGCGAGGCCATCGCCGCGGCGTTCGAGCGCGAGCCGGGGTTCGAGGTCGTCGGCCAGGCCGGCTCGTTGACCGAAGCCCGCACGATGCTCTCCGGCGCCGACGTCCTCGTCCTCGACCTCGGCCTGCCCGACGGCGACGGCATCGATCTGATCCCGGAGCTTCGCCGGCACAACCCCGCCGCGCTCGTGGTCGTCCTCAGCGCCAGCCTCGACCCCGCGATCCTCGCCCGGGCCATGGAGCACGGCGCGACCAGAGCACTGGACAAGGTGGCCCAGCTCGACGAAGTCGTCGAGACGGTGCGCAGCCTGAGGGCCGGCGGCGGGACGCCGGCCCGGGGAAGGGCTCGTGACTAGTCCGGGACCAGCACGAGCTTGCCGCGGACGTGGCCGCCCTCGCTGGCTCTGTGTGCCTGGGCTGCAGCAGCGAACGGGAACGCCTGCGCGATCGTGACCTGCAGATGGCCCGCGTCGACCAGTCGGGCAGCCTCGTCGAGTGCCTCGGCAGCGCGGCCGTCGCCGCCGCCCGTGACCTTGACGCCCAGCGCGGCCGCGCCGAAGTCTGCGATCGTCGCCACGCGTGCCGGGTCGTCGGTCAGCGCGATGAGCTCGGGCACGTCGCCGTGGCCGGCGGTGTCGAACGCCAGGTCGACGCCGTCGGGCGCCAGCGCGCGGACGCGCTCCTCCAGGCCAGGTCCGTAGGTCGTCGGCTCAGCGCCCAGGGAACGCAGGAACTCGTGGTTCGCCTCGCTCGCCGTCCCGATGACGCGGGCGCCACGGGCAACGGCCAGCTGGACGGCGATGGCGCCGACCCCGCCGGCCGCGCCGTTGATGAGGATGGTCTGGCCCTCGCCGGGGCCTCCCAGCAGCGTGAAGACGCGCACGCTGGTCTCCACGCCTACGGGCAGACCGGCGGCCTCCTCGAACGACGACGCCGACGGCTTGCGCGCAAAGTCGTCGAGCACGGCGTACTCGGCTGCGGCGCCGCCCACGGCGAAGCCGAAGACCTCGTCGCCCGGCGCGACGGCGGTCACGCCCGGTCCGACCTCGTCGACCGTGCCGGACGCCTCGCGGCCGTCGGTGACGGGCAGGCCCATCGGCATGACCTCGCGCAGCGCGCCGCTGCGGACCTTCCAGTCGATCGGGTTCACACCAGCCGCGCGGACCGCGATGCGCACCTGGCCGGCCGCCGGATGCGGCTCGTCGACGTCCGCGACGTGCAGGACCTCGGGGTCGCCGTACTCGTCGAAGATGACGGCTCTCATCGTCGAGACCGTACCGCCTGACTCAGGGGTCGAGCAACCGATCTACAGCGCGCGATCTCCGACGGCGACGGCCGCGTGCGGCCCGCCGCGCGTACCTCCGCCACTAGGACTTGGGCGGCTGCAGGGTCGCCTTGCGGATCGTCACGGCGCCCGCGACGGACTGGTCGCTGCACTGCTTGGACACCTTGGTGATCTTGCCGATCAGCCGCACCCGGGTCCCGGCGGCCGGCGTGGCGGTCACGCCGTCATGCAGCCGGATGTCGTTCGCCTGCACGGTGACCGGGGTGGCAACGTCCTTGGCGTGCGGGTTGGCGCGCGTGACGGTCACCGACAGCGTGCCGGTGTAGCGGTCGTCGGCGGTGTCGGCGGGCGTGTCGGCGCCCATGGCTTGCGTCAGCGTCGCGGGGGCGGCCAGCACGCCGGAGGCGACGTAGGCGACCTTGTGCGCCGCGCAGCGGTGCGAGGTCTTCGGCTGCCCGGCCGGCTCGTCGGTGGGCTTGCCGTGCGCGCCGGCGATGGCGGGCAGCGCCAGGGCGCCGATCGTCACGACGGCCGTCAGTGCGGTTTTCGGAGTCATGTGCCTGGGACACATCCGGGCCCCCAAGATCACACCGCGCCGGACCGCGGGGCCGCGCACGGGGCGGCTCCGTGTTAGAGATCCCGGTGGTCGGCGACAGCGCCGTGGTGACGAGCGGACGACGTAAGGAACTCGAGGATGACCAGTGCCCGGCGCGTTCGTGCCAATCCCATCTACCAGAACGTGATCAGTGCCCTGTGCGTAGATGTCGCTGTGATGGCTTGGAGTCCGTTCCATCAGACCTGGTTGAACCTCGCCGCCGCGCTCGCGCTCGTCGTCGTCCTCGCGTTCCTCGGGTGGCTCGACGTGCGTGATGCCCGTCGAGAGGGTGACGGGGCGAGCTAGACGAGCGCGCGCTGCGTTGCCCACATCGATGTCTTCTGCAACGTCGCTCGATTGCATCGAGCCCCGCGAGAATGCGCTGTGTCGGTAGACGATCGAGCCGGCCACGGCGATGGCGTTGAGGCCGCTGAGGACGTGGGTTCCACGCGGTGGTGGCGCCCGTCGTCGCGTCGATGGCGGCGGCGCTGTCCCGCGGATCGGTCCCGTTGATGTGGCTGAACGTGCCGCCGACGTAGACGGTCGAGCCCGCGGCCGCGAGCGCGTCGACGCTGTTGGTGGCGGGCGCTCATTGGTCATCTTCCTTGGTGTTGGCGAATGCCAGACGTTCTCGACCAAGGGTGCGCCGCCGAGCTTGCCCCGCAGGCGCGAGACGTGACTGTCGACCGTACGGGTGGTGACCGGCTCGAGGTTGCACTCCCAGACGGCCCGGTAGAGGTCGGCCTTGGTGGCAGGAGACCGAGGGCGCGAAGTTCTGTCTGGCCGTCCTCAACGACCTGGCCCACCGCGGCGTCGAGGACGTCCTGATCGCCTGCGTCGACGGGCTGGCCGGATTCCCGGAGGCGATTGAGGCCGTCTTCCCCCAGGCCTGGGTGCAGACCTGCATCGTCCATCAGATCCGCAACAGCATGCGCTACGTCACCTACGGCGACCGCAAACGCGTCGCTGCTGATCTCAAGCCCGTCTACCGCGCCATCAACGCCGAGCGGGCCACCGACGCCCTGGGGGCCTTCGACGAGAAATGCGGCGCCAAATACCCGATGATCGCCGACTCTTGGCGAGCGCGCTGGCCTCAGATCATCCCGTTCCTGGCGCTCCCGGCCGACCTGCGTCGCGCGGTCTACGCCACCAACAGCATGGAGAACTTCAACCGCCAGATCCGCAAGACGATCAAGACCCGCGGGCACTTCCCCGACGAGCAGGCCGCCACCAAGGTCATCTACCTCGCCATCCAACGCTCCGAACGCAAGTGGCTAAAGCCCTACAACTGGACCGGAGCGCTCAGAGGCCTCAAGATCCACTTCGGAGACCGACTCCCCGACTAACCAGCAACACCCCATGTCGCCTCGGCCTCACACACAGAAGACCGGACACCCTCCGCCGAGTCTCGCCGATCCCCGCAAATAGCGCGATCACCGATCGCGGCGATGACTCACGGCCACCACCACTCTTGACCGCCGACGCGAAAGCTAGCCGCGCCGCGCTCATCGTCGGGGCAGAGCGAGCAGCGCGGTCCCCGGGATGCCGACCGTCCAGCGCTTGCCCGCGGGGCAGGGCCGCGAGAAGTAGACGGCGATGCGCAGGGTCCGGACCGAGGCCGCCAGCGGCAGGCGCAGCGTCGCGCTGGTCGCGGTCTTGCTGACCCGCCGCTGGAGACGCGGCGACAGCGCCCGCCCGGAGGCCGACCGCACCCACGCCGCCACGCCGCAGCGGCCGGCCGGGAAGCTGGCCCGGACCGCGACGCCGCCGCGCACGCGGCGCGGACGGCCGAAGACCGTCGGCGACACCAGCGTCTGCTCGCAGTCCAGCGGGACCAAGGTCGCGGCAGTGGGCACGGCGACGTCGTCGCCGTGCCCGCAAGCGAACACGGGCGGCCCCTCGCGCTCGGGGGGCGTGCCCGGCATCGCGGAGAGGCTGTCGTCGCCGGCGTCGCCCAGCGCGAGATCGCCGGGCCCCGCGTCGATGCGGTCGTCGCCGGCGCCGCCCTGCAGCCGGTCGGGCCCGACCATGCCGGACAGCTCGTCGTCGCCGCCGCGCCCATCGACCACGCCAGCGCCCTTGAGCCGGTTGTGGCCGTCGTCGCCGAGCAGCGTCCCGACGGCCGGACCCAGTGTCGCGTCACGCGCACCGAGCACCGGAATCGTCGCGTCGCGGAGGCGCAGCGTCCCCGCCGCCAGGTCCAGCGTTGCGCCCGCGACCTGCGTGACGACGCGCATGATGCCACCGCTATGCCCGAGATCCACGCTGTCGCGCTCGAGCCCAGCCGCGCCGACGTCGACCGTCACCTCGTCGCGCCCGCCACCGCTGCTGACCACGTCCGCGCCCGGTCCGCCATCGAGCCCGTCGTTGCCCGGCCCGCCCAGCAGCACATCGTCGCCGTCGCCGCCGCCCATCGCAACCCCGGCGGTCACCGGCATCCCGGCCCCCATCACGAGCCGATCGTTCCCGGCACCACCAAAGACCTCGACCGCCGTCACCTTCGAGCACCGCGCCGCATGCGCATCGACGACGACACACCCCTCACCGGCCTCCATCGCCGCCGTGGCGTCAACGACGTCAAGCGTGCCGCCGATCCACGTCGCCGTGATGTCATCGGCGTCCTCGCCCGTCCCGCTGACCGTCGCCGTCGCGGTCTCCGTGGCCAGGCCCGGATCGCCGCCGCGAACCGAGACCGTCGCAGCCACCGCAGTCCCGGCAAGCGCTCCGACCGCCAAGGCTGCGGCCACAACGACGACGATCAGGATGCGCCAGCGCTCGATCACACCCACCCAGACGACCGCGGCGACCCAAGGTTGCGATGTCGTACGCATCATCAGCTCGTCTTGAGGATCAGCGACGGCGGGCACTCGTTGCCGGTGTAGTTGTCTGTCCCCCACGTGCCGGGGACGTACCAAGGGCGTTGTAGGACGCGTGCGCCGTACAGGCCCCCCCGGTGCGGTCACGCACGACCAGGTTGGGATCGCCGCTCATGACCCCGAGCCAGTATGTCGTCCCGCTGGTCACCGCTACCGCGCCGCTGAGCCCGATCGTGGTCCAGGCGCCGGGGGTCGCGCCGCTCGTCGCCCCGACCGCAAGACGCGTCCCGGGCTTCCCGGCGCCGTCGGCATACAGCGCGACCTGGAGGTCGTTCGCCGTCGACGACCCGTCGAGGTAAACCAAGATCGTCCCGGCGGTGTCCGCGGTGATCGCCGTTACCGGCCACGCCTCGGCCTGTGCCGTCATGATCGGCTCGGGGTGGAACTCGACGGTCGCGTTGCCAGCCAGGACGGTCGCGGCCGCCCCGCCGGTGGCGATCGTCCATGTCGTCGAGGCCGGCGTGGCGTCGACGTTGCCCGCCGCGTCCTCGGCGCGGACCTTGAAGGTGTGTGACCCGACGGTGAGCCCGGCGTAGCGTGGTGGGCGATGGGGAGCCGACTGGTGCTGCGTCGC
>JAOPZP010000578.1 GCA_025964055.1 Conexibacter sp. | reverse complement strand
AGCTCGAGGATCGGGAACAGGTCGGTGAGGTAGTCGCGCAGGACGTTGCCGGTGACCGAGATGGTGTCCTCGCCGCGGCGGGCGCGCTCGAGCGTGAAGCGCGCAGCCTCCCCCACCGGGAGGATCTCGATCTCGAGCCCCTCGGTGTCGAGCGCGTCGAGCGCCGGGCGGACCTTGGCGAGCAGCTCGGCGTCGTGCGGGCGCGTCTCGTCGAGCCAGAACACGGCGGGGGCGCCGGTCGCCCGCGCGCGGGTGACCGCGAGGCGGACCCAGTCCTGGATCGCCGGGTCCTTGGTCTGGCACATGCGCCAGATGTCGCCGGTGTCGACGTCGTGCTCGAGCAGCGTCGCGCCGGCGGCGTCGACGACGCGCACGACGCCCGGCGCGGAGACCTCGAACGTCTTGTCGTGCGAGCCGTACTCCTCGGCCTTCTGCGCCATCAGGCCGACGTTCGGCGTCGTGCCCATCGTCGAGGGGTCGAAGGCGCCGTGCTCCTTGCAGTGGGCGATCGTCTCGGCGTACAGCGCGGCGTAGCTCGAGTCGGGGATCACGCACTTGGCGTCCTGCTGGGCGCCCGCGGCGTTCCAGCCCTGCCCGGACGAGCGGATCAGCGCGGGCATCGAGGCGTCGACGATCACGTCGCTGGGGACGTGCAGGTTGGTGATGCCGCGGTCGGAGTCGACCATGAAGAGGTCGGGGCCGGCGGCGAGCGCGCGCTCGACGGCGTCCTGGGCCTCGGGATGGGCGCTCAGCAGGCTGGCGAGGCCGTCGTTGGGCCGCACGTCGCCGAGGCCGGCGAAGACCTCGTCGCCGACGAACGCGCGGACCGCATGGCCGAAGATGATGGGGTCGGAGACCTTCATCATGGTGGCCTTGAGGTGCACGGAGAACAGCACGCCGTGCTCCTGGGCCTCGGCGATCTGCTCCTGGAAGAAGGCCTGCAGCGCGGCGCGGCGCATCACCGACGCGTCGATGACCTCGCCGGCCAGCAGCGGCGTCGACTGCTTCAGCACCGTGACCGTGCCGTCGGCGGCGACGTGCTCGATGCGCACGTCGGTCGCCTCGGCGACCGTGGTCGAGCGCTCGGTGCTGCGGAAGTCGCCGTCGCCCATCGTCGAGACGTGGGTCTTGGAGTCCGCCGACCAGGCGCCCATCGAGTGCGGGTGCTTGCGCGCGAACGCCTTGACCGGCGCGGGCGCGCGGCGGTCGGAGTTGCCCTCGCGCAGCACCGGGTTGACCGCGCTGCCCTTCACCGCGTCGTAGCGGGCGCGGACGTCGCGCTCCTCGTCGGTGGCGGGGTCCTCGGGGTAGTCGGGGATGTCGTAGCCCTGCTCCTGCAGCTCCTTGACCGCGGCCTTGAGCTGGGGGACCGAGGCGCTGACGTTCGGCAGCTTGATGATGTTGGCCTCGGGCGTCTTGGCCAGCTCGCCGAGCTCGGCGAGCGCGTCGGCGACCTGCTGCCCGGGCGCGAGGCGGTCGGGGAAGTGGGCGAGGATCCGGCCGGCGAGCGAGATGTCGCGCAACTCGAACTCGACGCCGACCGTGGCAGCGAACGCCTCGACGATCGGCAGCAGCGACTTCGTCGCGAGCGCCGGGGCCTCGTCGGTGTGGGTGTAGATGATCTTCATCGGGATCCTGTTCGCAGGCTGAGGGCGGCCGAACGCTATAGACCGTGGGCCAACCGGGATCTGCCGGCTCTCCACGCCGCTCGGACCGCGGGCGGTGCGCCTGGTTTCACGAGGAGACCACCTCGGGTATCGAGGGGCTCGCCGCTGGTCCATCTCGGAGGGAAGCATGTCTACGTCGCGTGGCACTCGGGTGCTGGCCTTCGCCGTCGCACTGATCCTGATCTCGCTGGTTCCGGGGGTCGCCGGCGCGGCGAGCAAGGAGCGCGACCGGCCGGCCAAGAGCCACAAGGCTCACGGCCGCGAGAAGGACAAGGGCGAGGCCACCGTCAAGCAGTGGGCCCGCGAGCACCGCAGGCTCAAGCGGCGCCTGCCGATCGCGATCGTCAAGGAGAAGCTCGGCAAGGGCGAGGGCGGGGAGCTGCGCAACGGGCCCAACCAGGCCGCCGTCGACCAGCGCGCCTACCCGAAGACCTACGTCGACGACGCCCGCGCGGCCGCCGGCCGCCAGGCCTACCTCGACGCCCCGTCCGGCGGCCTGACCGCCGCGTGGAACGAGCTCGGCCCGTTCACGCCGCTGGTCGCCAGGGAGAACACCTACACGGGCGCGCCGACCACGAACTCCGGGCGCACCACCGCGGTCGTCGTCGACCCCAACTGCGGCCAGCCCGGCACCGCCTGCCGCGCGTGGATCGCCGCGGCCGGCGGCGGCATCTTCCGCACCGACGACATCCTGGCCGCGCACGTCGTCTGGACCCCCGCCGACAGCGGGCTGACCACCGACGCGTTCGGCTCGCTGATCATCGACCCGACCGACCCGAGCGGAAACACGCTCTACGCAGGCTCGGGCGAGCCCAACGCCTCCAGCGACTCCGAGGCCGGCCAGGGGCTGTTCCGCAGCACCGACGGCGGCCAGAGCTGGGAGCTCGTCCCCGGCAGCGTCGCCGTGGCCCAGAGCCGCGCGATCGGCTCGATCGCCATCGATCCCGACGACGGCACGCTCTACCTCGGCACGGCGCTCGCGCGCCACGGCTCCTCGTCGTCCAACGGCGGGCGCCGCACGCCGCCCAACGCGCCCACGCTCGGCCTCTACAAGTCGACCGACCGCGGCCAGTCGTTCTCGCTGGTCTTCTCCAAGGGCGGCAGCCCCGCGAACCCGGCCACGGGCACCGACCTGTTCCAGGGCGGCGTCAACAAGGTCGTCGTCGATCCGCAGCGCCCGGCACAGACCGGTCAATCCCGACCGGTCTACGTCGCGCTGTTCGGCTACGGCATCTGGCGCTCGGCACCGTCGATCGAGGGCGGCGACGCCTCGTTCAAGCAGGTGTTCCAGACGCTGTATCCGGCCGATCCGGCCGGCGACCGCACCGAGTTCGACCTCACGGTCCGCCAGAACGGCAAGGTCCGCGCCTACGTCGGCGACGGCTCCGAGGGCGACGACCCCGCGGTGCATCCGGCGACCTCGGAGCTGTGGCGCTCCGACGACGTCGACGTCAAGGCCAACACCCTGGTCAGCGGCGCGGGCGCGAACCTGGCGCCGTGGAAGAAGCTCTCCAGCTCCGATCCGTCGCAGCCCGGCTTCGCGTCCTACAACTTCTGCCAGGGGCAGTGCACCTACGACCAGTTCGTGGTCGCCGATCCCCGCAATCCCGACGCCGTGCTCATCGGCGGGTCGATGGCCTACGACGAGCTCCAGGTCTTCGGCGGCGACCAGCGCACCAACGGCCGCGCCGTCATGCGCTCGACCGACGCGGGCGCGACGTTCAACGACATGACCAACGACGCGACCGTCGACGACGGCGCCGACACGTCGCTGCTGGCCGGCGGCGTGACGGGGATGCACCCCGACCAGCACGCGGTCGCGTTCGATCCGTACAACCCCAACTTCTTCTTCGTCGGCTCCGACGGCGGGGTCGTCCGGGTCAACGGCAAGTACGTCGACCACACGGGCGACTGCACGGCGCGCAAGCTCACCGGCGACCCGCTGAAGCTGTGCGAGCAGGTGCTGCGGGCGATCCCGGAGCGCATCGACTCGCTCAACGACGGCCTGCGGACGCTGCAGTTCCAGAGCGTCTCGCTGAACCCGGCGCAGCCGGGCAGCGACCTGCTGGGCGGCACGCAGGACAACGGCACGTGGGCGTTCGACACCGACTCGTCGGTGCCCAACGGCTTCACGACGTTCGAGTCGATCGGCGGCGACGGCGGCAACTCGAGCATCGGCGTCGACCAGGTCAAGGTCCACACCTACTACGGGCCGACCATGGACGCCAACTTCGGCGCCGACGGCGGCAACAACGACTCGCCGCGCGGCTGGGACTACATCTCCGAGCCGCTGGACAGCGCGGCGTACGGCCCGTCCAACCCGGAGGCGTTCTCGTTCTACGTCCCGCTCGCGCACGACCCCAAGACGCCGGGCACGCTGTTCACCGGCGGTGAGTACGTGTGGCGCACGACCGACAACGGCGGCGACCGGGCGCAGCTCGACGCGCACTGCCGCGAGACGACGACCGCGATCGGCGACAGCTCCCGGGTCTGCGGCGACTGGGTGCGCATCGGGCGCCAGCTCAGCGCGGGCGGCGACCTGGCCGCGGGCGCCGGCGACTACATCGTCGCGGTCGAGCGCGCGCCGTCGGACGCCTCGACCCTGTGGGTCGGCACGCGCCAGGGTCACCTCTGGGTGTCGCACAACGCCGACGCGGCCTCGCCGGCGGCGGTGCAGTTCACGCCGGTGACCGCGGGCAACCTGCCCGGCCGGTTCGTGTCGTCGATCTTCCCCGACCCGACCGACCCCAGCCACGCGTGGGTGTCCTACTCGGGCTACTCGGCCTACACGCCGAGCACCCCGGGCCACGTCTTCGACGTGCGCGCGAACCCGGACACGGGTGCCGCCACGGCGTCCGACCTGTCCGACGACCTCGGCGACCAGCCGGTCACCGACCTCGTGCGCGACGACAACACGGGCGACCTGTACGCCTCGACCGACTTCGGCGTGCTCCAGCTGCCCGCCGGCGCAAGCACGTGGCGCAAGGCGGCCGCGGGCCTGCCGCTCGTGGCGGTCTACGGGCTGGCGATCGATCCGGGCGCGCACCTGCTGTACGCCGCGACGCACGGCCGCGGCGTGTACCGGGTCAACCTGCCGGGCGGCACCGCGCCCGACACCGTCGCGCCGACGCCGGGCCCGAACGTCGCG